>CAZUHR010000132.1:0-8690 GCA_964620335.1 uncultured Desulfobacteraceae bacterium | reverse complement strand
GCATCTTGACCACGGCCGGATTGAAACGCTCAACAAGCCCTACCTGGAGGACCAAATTGTTTTCATTGGCAATGTTGATTAATGTATCAGCCGGCGCAAGTTCGTAGGTAATCGGTTTTTCTACAAGAAGATGAACACCTTTCGATAGGATATCTTTTGCTACATCAAAATGCATCTCAGTTGGCACAGCGAGGCTTACTGCATCTACCATGTCTAATATGTCGTGATGTGATCCATAGGCCCTTGTGTTATACCGCCGGGCTATTTCATTTGCACGCTCAAGATTCGTATCCACAATACCGACGAGTTCGACGGTTTGGATAGCGCTATACTTCTGCACATGGTATTCTCCAAGGTGGCCTACGCCTATAACGCCAACTTTCAGTTTATCCGGCTTCACTTACTGTTTTCCTTTTCCTCCGTTGCGAATATTTACCGGGAGATAATGGAAATGCCCTCTTTGTTCGCATATTCAACCATACCCGACCTATCAAAGATCAATGTCTTCCCGGCCTCAACAGCCAATACCGAGGCATTAACCTGAGACATCACCTTTAATGTCTCAAGGCCAACACAAGGGACATCGAAACGTAGGTCCTGGCTCGGTTTACTCACCTTAACCACTACGGCTCCTTCCCTTGCCAGCCTTCCCCCCCTAAGGATTGTCTCATCCGTGCCATCGATTGCTTCCAGGGCCAAAACCACTTTTTTCCTTATGACCACACATTGTCCAATATCCAGACGACCTAACTCTTTAGCCACCTTCCACCCGAAATCAACATCCTCTTCCTCAGAACTTGTCAATCCCCGTCTTGTCAAACATCCTAAAGGTGCCGTGAGTTCCGGCAAATATGAGGTAGAGCTGACAATCTCTATTCCCTGCTCAGCTATTTCTTTGGCCACTGCCCTCAGTATATCATCATCATGAAAGATGGCGAGCTTTGACATTATCACAAGGGCTTTCAGATCAGGTCTGACACCTTCAAACATCCGCTTCTTTGTGATTGAACCCGCCATCAAAGCCTTATTAACTCCCCCCTTCTTGAGGGCCTTTATTAGTTGACCTAACTGACCTAATTTAATCCAAACGATTTCGTCGACCTTTTCTGATAACGACGATTCAGTGTCCCCAATATGAGCTACGGCAACTACACGATAGCCCTGCTTCCTTGCAGCCTCTGCAACCATTAAGGGAAACTGCCCTCCACCGGCAATCAGGCCAATTACTTTTCTCTTTTCAGGCATCCTCGAAATTGACGATTGATTATTGACGACTTTTGGTCGCCTGCATTGCAGGCTAAGGGCCTCTTCAAATAGTCAGTCCCCTGCCCAGCCCTGGCACATAGGAGGCTGTCGGAAAAACGCCAATTATCTCAACACTCCTCTTTTTGAATCATTAAAAAAATCCAAGAGCATCTCCAACTCCGGAAATGACTCCAACTCATTTTTGACCTGTTTTATCCCTTCGCTGAATCTCCGGTTTTCTCTCCAGATAATCCTGAAGGCCCTTTTCAGTCCATCTACACATTCCCTTGAGAAACCTTGCCGGATCAGTCCCTTCTGATTAACTCCATAAAGCGAGGCCCTGTGGCCAGAAGTCATCATGAACGGAGGCACGTCTTGGACAAGGCCTGATTTGGCACCAAGAAAGGCGTAGGCACCAATCCTAACAAATTGGTGAATAGCAACAAGTCCACCCAAAATTACATGGTCTCCAATGGTTATATGGCCTGCAAGAGTGGCGAGGTTGGACATTATCACTCTGTCACCCAATATGCAGTCATGAGCTATATGTGCATAGGCCATTATGTAGTTATGGTTTCCGAGAACTGTTTTCCATTCCTCCTTGATCGTTGCCCGGTTTATGCTTACATATTCCCTGATCACATTATCATTCCCAATCACTACACGTGTATCTTCTTCCTGATATGCGATGTCCTGTGGTGCAAAACCTATGGTGCAAAATGGATATATTTTATTCCTTTCCCCAATCTGCGTGTGTCCTTCAATAACCACATGGGATCCTATACTAGTATCACGGCCAATGATTACATTATCTCCAATAGTGCTATATGGTCCTATTTTGACACCCTCTCCGAGTTCAGCATTGGGGCTTACAAGGGCTGAGGGATGAATTTCCATAATCTGTTTCTACTCCTTGGTTTCCAATTGTTCCGCTTTGAAAATAATTGTTACCCTCTCAGTTCACTGTGGCTACAAGCTCGGCTTCTGCAACAAGATCCTCTCCTACAAAGGCCTTTCCGGCCATCTTCCAGACCCTGGTCCCGGTTCTTAACGCCTGCAATTCAAAACTTAGCTGGTCTCCTGGGACGACGGGCCTGCGAAATTTCACCTTGTCAATAGACATAAAAAAGACTGAACCTTGGATCTCCTCATTATCCTTCGGTTCTCCGTAAAGCGACAGACGGGCAAGGACTCCACCCACTTGTGCCATGGCTTCGACAATAAGGACCCCCGGCATTATAGGATTGCCGGGAAAATGACCCTGAAAAAAAGGTTCGTTGGCTGTTACGTTTTTAATTCCCACCACTTTTTTGCCTAATTCTATCTCAACTATCCTGTCAACAAGCAAAAAAGGATAACGATGAGGGAGGATTCTTATTATGTCTTCGTATGTCAAAGGCAGCTTCATGGCAAATATCATACCTTCTTCAGCTTTTTCTCCAGTTCTTCCAACCTGCTTTCAAGATTTCGCAGACGATTATTGAACTGGGGTAGTCTCTTAATCAACCCCGAAGTTCTAAGGAAAAGACGATGCGGCATGGCCGGGTATCCTGAGACGACCTCTCCGGGCGATACGGACTTCACAACTCCAGACTGCGATCCGATCATTGCCCTGTCTCCAATCTCAAGATGATCAATTATACCGACTTGACCGCCTATGACCACATCGCATCCAATATGAACACTTCCAGAAATCCCCGCCTGCGCCACAATCACGGTATTTTCTCCTATAACTACGTTGTGGCCTATCTGAACCAGATTGTCTGTCTTCACTCTTCTTTTTATCCAGGTTTTACCCAGTGCTGCACGATCAATGCAATTATTGCACCCTATTTCAACCTCATCATCTATCTGAACTGTGCCGATTTGAGGTATCTTGACAGGTACCGATCCTTCTCGGGCAAATCCGAATCCATCCCCCCCTACAACTGTCCCTGCATGTAATATGACATCATTGCCGATGATGCAGTCTTGCAGTATACTCACATTAGGATAAATCAAAGTCCTTTTACCAATTTTAACCCTCTCCCCTACGAATACACCTGGAAACAGGGTTGCATCGTCACCTATTACCGCATCCTTTCCGACATAAACCATGGGATAAATGGAAACATTCTTTCCAATGCGGCTCTTTTTATGGACAAAAGCCCTTTTGCTGATTCCGGGATATCTTGGAACAGGGGGAGCTAAAAGTTCTGCAACTCGCGCGTAAGCCAGGCTTGGATCGGAAACAACCACCTGAGTTCCCTTGAAAAGGCTATTCTTTTCCGGGACTATCACTGCTGATGCCCTCGTTTTTGCAAGGCTCTCTTTATATCTGCGATCAGCGAAAAAACATATATCTCCAGGGACAGCTTCATCCAGCGATCTAATACCTGAAATTATTATACTGTCATTGCCGAGAACTTTACCGCCCACCACCCGGGCAATTTTCTTTAGAGGTAACTCCAATCCTCAGATGCTCCTATTGTTCCATTGCTTTATCATATGCTTCAGTAACCTCATCTGTAAGATCGACCACATCCTTGTAATAAATAAGGCCAACTGTTCTCCGTTCAAGGATTATGACATATCCCTTCTTTTTCCCGATCTTATCAACCACCTTTTCTATGTCTTTTATAACATCCTTCCTTGCATCTAATTCCAAAGCCTTTGCTTCTTCAGCAGTCTCATTCTGGAGGAATCTGAATCGCCGCATCTTTTTCTCCAGGTCTTTCCGTTTGTCTTCTTTGGCGTCAAGACTCAACATCATGCTCTGCTTTTTCAACTCTTCCTCGAGCTTTAATACTTCATTTCTCTCCTTTTCAAGTTGCTTCTCCAGAACAGCGAATTTCTCTTGCAGCTTTTTCCTGACTTTCTGGAATGCCTTGGATTTTTCCTGAAGCTTCATCACATCTATCACACCAATCTTGCAAGGTTCTTCGCAGAAGGCATGGGTCAGGAAGAAAAGCACACAGATAATCCCAACAACCAGTCCAAAAAACTTTTTCATTTCTACCCCCTTTTAATCTCTAAATATTCATTGAGTGTCTAAAACGTTCCGCCGATGGTGAATTCCCACCTCCCTGAGGCTTCATCGTCCTTCTGGTCCAAGTTCCAGCCATATTCGAGCCTAAGAGGACCGATAGGAGAATACCATCTGAGACCCGTTCCAGCCGATCTCCTGATTCCACTAAATGTATAATTTTCATCCTTTGTAAAGACATTCCCGGCATCGAAAAAGACAATCCCTACCAACCCCTGTTCCTTGAGCAGGGGAAATCTATATTCAAGGTTATAGACCATCATCTTTTCACCGCCGATCCTGTCTCCTGTGACAGGATCGCGAGGAGATATAGATCCATAGTCAAAGCCACGCACAGTATTAATTCCACCTAACGTGAATTTTTGATAAACAGGGAGTTTTCCTCCAGAACCCTCTTGGACATAGCCGATTCTTCCCCGGACTAGAATGACCGTATCCCAAAACATGGGAAAATACCATCCAGTTTCACCCTGGTATTTGTAAAAAGCGACATCCCCTCCAAGACCGGCATATTCAAAAGAACCGCTGTTAACAGATCCCCTGGTGGTATCCCAGGGCTTGTCCCTGCTGTCACGTCTTATCATAGTCGTAATACTGCTAGTTACATTGGAACCTATCATGTCTCTGATCGCCACGGACGCATTAGGGCTAACATCTGAAATATCAGAATCATCATAGTTGTACCTTAAATAGCCTTTTGTAAAATCATCAATTCCCAGAGGAAATCCCAGGCTCACAGAAGCACCCATACTATCTCTGGTATAAAGGTCGTACTCGTGCTCCCATTTGAAAATGTCAAAACCGGCAGACAAAGGCAGGTCAAAAAGCCATGGCTCAACAAATCTGATAATGTATTGTTGTGTTTCCCCTCCAATCTTTGCTTCGGCCTGCAATTTTTGTCCGTTTCCGAAAAGATTATTCTGCGCAATTTGAAACATCACGAAGGCTGAGTCCTCTGAGCTATACCCTGCACCAACACTGAATGAGCCTGTAGGTCTTTCCTTGACGTTAACATCCACTACCATCAAGTCATCACGGCTCCCCTTTTTTGTCTTCACTTCCACGTCTTCAAAAAAACCGAGGCGGTGTAGATTAGCAGTACTGTTCTTCAGGTCTTTCCCGCTGAAATACTCACCCTCGACCACCTTCATTTCGCGTCGGATAACCTTGTCTCTCGTTTTTGTGTTACCGGCAATATTGATTCTCTCAAAGCGAACCTTCTTCCCTTTGGAAATCGTATAAATAATGTCCACCAAATGCTTCTCATCATCCTGTCTTGTACCTGGCCTGACTTCAGCGTAGGCATAGCCTTCGTCGAAGTAAACATTTCTCAAGGCCTCGATATCCCTGCGGACAGTTTCTCGGTTAAACGCCTTTTCTTTACCGATCTGGACCTTTTCCATAAGTTCTTCAACCGGTTTTATCAAATCGCCTTCAATCAAAACTTCGTTTACAGCATATTGCGGCCCCTCCTGGACCTCAATGGTGATTGTCAGCCCCTTTTCCTTTTCATACTCAACTTTAGGGTCTCCCACTTTCGCACGTATAAAGCCGTGGTTATGATAGAAAGAGGCCAGTTTCTGGACATCGAATTCCAATTTCTTGTGATCCAGGTAACCGGATTTCGTAATCCATGATAAAAACCCTTTTTCACTGGTCTCCATGATTTTCTTCAGTTCTCTTTCCGTAAATTCTGTATTGCCAACGAACTGTATTTTTTTGATATAAACCTTTTCGTTTTCAGCAATCTCGTATTTGAGCTGAACCTCATTGTTGGCGAGGGGCTCGATGCTTTCAGCTATATCTACGTTGTAATAACCATTCTTGCGGTAGTATTCTCTGATATTTTCAATGCTTTGTTTGATTTTCGCCTGATCCAGAATGGAGTAAAGTTCAATTCCCAGTTCCTTTCTTAATGTACTGCTCTTCTCCTTCTCATTCCCCACAAAGACAATCTTGCCGACTGAAGGTTTTTCTATCACTTTAAATGTTACAATTTTTCCCTTTGGCCCATCTTCGGTCTCGGTCTTGACATCCCTGAAAAACCCCATCTTAAAGATATCGCGAAGATCCTTGTCTAATTGCCCATAGTCGAACAGGTCACCCTTCTTTGTCCCGACAACTGCCAGAATTGCCGCCTTTTCTATACGCTGATTTCCCACCACATCAACCGCATCCACCTGCATCACCCCGGCAATCTGATGGTCAATGCTGGTAGCGATCTGTTCGCTCGTCTCTGCCAAATTATCAATACTGTCTGCGGCCATAAAGACCGAAAACGTCGGTCTCTTTTTTGTTATGTCAACCGCCTTCAAGTCAACACTTACACGTCTTCCTATCTGGGTAAGGCTTCCTGTAATAACCCAATCGACGTTAAGGTCTTTGCCCAATTTTAAAATATCTTTCATTTCAAATACTTTTAAACCAGCCAGGGGGTTGGCTTTAATCACCTCCGGACCGATCATTTTAAAACGCCTTTTTTCCAGTTGGAGTGTCAGCATTTCCTGCAGGCTGGGTTTCAGGTCTTCGAGAGTCTTCTGCGCATGAACCTGAAAAGGTAACACTGCCATGGTTCCCCTCTCCTGGGCCAGGCCCGTTTTCGTTAAAGACAAACCGGATATAAATAAAATCAACCACATGGAAACCCAAAGCCTTTTGATCGACATCAGTCTGCATTCTGAGTTCCCCAGCTCTTTTCTGTACATCCTATTGAATCTGTCCATTGACTATCTCCATATGCCTAGACATTCTTTCTGCCAATCTGCTGTTATGCGTGGCTATAACCATAGCCACACCCTCTTCTCTGTTGAGGCGAAGCATAAGATCGGCAATCTCCTTACCGGTCAGCCAGTCAAGATTACCGGTCGGCTCATCCGCCAGAATTAATTTGGGCTTCATGGTCAATGACCGTGCTATCGCCACCCTTTGCTGTTCACCCCCGGAAAGTTCCCCGGCACGATGAGTCAGACGTTCTCCAAGCCCCACCTTTTCAAGCACTTCCCTTGCCATCTCTGCCGCCTTCTTTCTGGGATGCCGTGCAATCAAGGCAGGCATCATAGCATTTTCAACTGCACTAAACTCTGGCAAAAGGTGATGAAATTGAAAAACAAAACCGATTTCCCTGTTCCTGAAGCGCGAAAGGACCTCTTCGTCCATTTGATACACATTTCTACCATCGAATTTGACAACCCCTTCCGTGGGTGGATCAAGGCTCCCCATAATATTAAGCAGTGTCGATTTTCCAACGCCCGAAGCACCCGTTACAGCCAGGCTGTCTCCCTGTCTCACTATAAGATCAACCCCCTTTAGAACCTCAATCTTGCTGCCGTGGTGAGTGAAAGATTTATAAATACCTTCAAGGCTAAGCACTCTACATTCTCCAATCATTCATACCTGATAGCCTCCAACGGATTCAACTTGGAGGCATACCAGGCCGGGTAGAGGGTGGCCAAGAAAGAAATTGCAACAGCAGCCAGAGATACAACCCATACATCTCCAAATTCAACCTGTACAGGCAGTTTGGAAATATAGTAAACGTCCGAAGGCAGGGTGATGAATTTATATTTGGCCAGTAAATGGCAAATGCCTAATCCCGATGCCAAACCGGCCAGTGTGCCTACCAGACCAACCAGCAAGCCTTGCAGCATAAAAATAGACATAACACTCCTTGCGGAAGCCCCCATGGCCCTTAAAATGGCAATATCTCTTGTCTTTTCCATAACAACCATAACCAGCGTACTAATTATATTCAGGGCCCCAACCATCACGATCATGGCTAAAATGACGAACATGGTAAATTTTTCCAGTTTGAGCGCTGAGAATAGACTCCTGTTCATAACTTTCCAGTCTTTGGTCCAGTAAGGGTAGCCCAAATCATCCTGAATTTTCTTCGCCACTCTGTCCGATTTGTATACATCCTTTGTTCTGACTTCCAGACCTGTTACCCCGATTCCCAGCCCAAGGAAATCCTGTGCCTCTTTCAGAGAAACATACACCATCGAAGCGTCATATTCGTACATGCCAGAATCAAAAATAGCCGCAACCTCATATTTTCGGGTGTTTGGTACTCTTCCAAACGGGGTTAATTTTCCCTCCGGCGAAACCACAGTTACAGTATCTCCAAAATAGGCACCGATTCGTTTTGAAAGTTCGCTTCCGACTATGATGGCAGGCAATTCTCGGGAGCTCCTTTCAAGAGATGAAAGTGATCCATTCCTTATCATGCGATCAAGATTCACGACCTTGCCTGCAGTTTTTGAATCAATCCCTCTCAAAATCGCTCCGGAAACATTACCTGAATTGTTGATCATGACCTGATTATAAATAAAAGGCGTTGAGGCAACTACACCCTCTATTCCGCCTATCTTTTCTGCCACTTTTTCATAATCCTTAAATATTCCACCGGAGTGCAATACCAGAA
>CAZUHR010000131.1:0-8765 GCA_964620335.1 uncultured Desulfobacteraceae bacterium | reverse complement strand
GGGACACGACCTTGTCCTTTCCCTTTTTGGCGGAATACAGGATGAACTCCTTTTTGGAGCCGTCGGGTTCCTGGTTGATAAGCTTACGGTACATCTCAAAGGTTTCGGGATTCAGGTTCCGGTCGACCTTTTCCAGAAGTTCGTTTCCGTCTATCGCGTAAACAGGGGCCGCTAACATCATCGCCGCAAGAAAAATCAGGATTTTTCGCATTACTGCCTCCCCTCGAGGGCCATTTTCACTGCATCACCCGCAGTGCCCTCAAATTGAAGATGAGAGATATCTTGGCTTTTGAGTGCATGGATCATTTTCGAGCCGAAATTTTCGGCTATTAACATGGTAACGCCTTTTTGGGCCAGGAAATGTGCCGCTGAAGGCCCTGCGCCGCCACTTGCATTTTTATACGGGTTATCAATAACCTCGGTTAATGTACCTGTTCCGTCAAACAGAAGATAATAGGGACATTTGGCAGCCATATTGCTTACAGACGACTTGACGGTTTTGCCGTCGGATGCAACCGCAATTTTATTGTTTTCCGAGCTGGCGGCATTGACCATAACCGGACAAAGCAACAAGGCCACAATGCCTAAAACAAATAATCTTTTCATAAAAAACATCTCCTATACATGTCTGAGCGCGTCCACCGGTTCCATTTTTGACGCCTTGTAGGCCGGTTGAAGGGTAGCCAGGATAGAAACCAGAAGCACAATGATAGACACCCAGATCAGTTCATTATAGTTGACTGTGGGAGAGAGCAACAGGTTTTCCGTACGGGCGAACGAAAACCTTATTTTGTAGATGTTGAGGATATAAACGGCCCCGACGCCGATGATATTTGCAAAGAGCGTGCTGATAAAACCGAGGGCAAATCCCTCGGATAGAAAAAGGCCCATGATCTTACCGGGAGAAGTACCGATAGCCGCGATAGTCCCGATCTCCCTGACGCGTTCATAGACCGACATCATCATAACATTCAAGATACTTATGAGGACAATGGCGATCATAATAATCTTCATGGACACGGACATGAGATCGATCATCCTGGCGATATTGTAAAACGGGGAGAGTGCCTCCCATGTGTGGATCTCGAACGCGGGCTTTCCTTTTGGATTTTTGAATTTGGAAAGCGCATTGCTAATCTCATTATAAAGGGTATCGACCTTTCGGAAATCACTGGTGCGTATCGCCACCTCCGTGACTTCAGGCACATCTATACGCAAGAGGTCTCGGGCATCCTTGATATGAATATAGCCTTCTTTTCCTTGGGGACCGGCCACACTCTCTATGACACCGGATACCGTGAAGTTGAGGCCGTTTACGGATCCGTCCCTGTTGTGGGCCACAAGCACTACTGTATCGCCTTGTTTTATATTAAGACCATTCGCAAGTTTGTCGGGGATTATGATTTCCCCGGGATTTATAAGATCCTTTTCTGAAGCCCTGTTCTTGAAGGTGATGCGATCGGGCAGGGCGGGGCAGACCTTGATCTCGCTGTCGGGTTTAATGGCATTGAGCCGGATGTTGGTGGTTTCGTCATAGTTGCTCAACATGGCGCCTAACTTTATCCTCGGTGAATAGGATTCCACCAGAGGATTCTTTTCAAGCATATCCACGACCTTTTTGTATTCCTGAGGTTTTAAGTTCAGATTAAGGGGTATGGTGTCGATGGAAGAGACATATCCCTTTTTATGGATCTGCATCTGGGCCAGCGTGGCGTCGGTGATAAGGCCGACCATCATCTGTTTGAAAGAGCCGGAAAGGCCCGAGAAGAGGATGACCATAACCACCCCCACGGTAATCAGCAGGGACGTGAGCAGGGTTCTTCTCTTGTAGCGCAGCAGGTTGCGAACGGCTATTTTGAAGGTATTAATCATTGGTCTCCCTCCTTTCCGCACCCTGTTCCGTGTGTGTCAGCATGCCGTCTTCCAGGGTGTGGATCACCTCAGCCTCGTGCATAACCCTCGGGTCGTGGGTGGAAAAGATAAACGTGGTTCCGAATTCGTCCCGCATGTTCCGCATGAGCCGGATGACGTTTTGGGCGGTCGCATGGTCCAGATTGGCCGTGGGTTCGTCTGCTAGCACTAACTTTGGCTGGGTTACGAGGGCACGCGCGACAGCCACCCGCTGCCTCTGTCCCCCGGATAGCTGGTCAGGAAATTTGTCTTTCAGGTCGAGCATGCCGACCGATTTGAGGACCTTTAATACCATGTCCGTCCGTTTTGATTTGGATTCGTTTTTTATCATTACCAGAGGATATTCTACATTCTCATAGGCGGTCAGCACGGGAAGGAGGTTGAAGGACTGGAAAATAAATCCCAGGATCGAACCCCGAAATGAAGCACTCTGCCGCCGGTCAAGGGCGTCGACACGCTCTCCTGCCACAACCAGGTCCCCTTTGGTTGCCTTATCCAGGCAGCCCATAAGGTTCAGGAGTGTTGTCTTCCCGCTGCCGGAAGGGCCGACGAAAGAGACAAAAGAGGCCGGTTCAATCTCAAAACTAACACCCTTAAGCGCCTCAACCGGAACCTCACCGGTCACATATGTTTTTGACAGATCTACGGCCGTTACCAAATTCATAATAATTCTCCTTATTTTTATGCACTGCTTGTTCGTCCCTTAATGGGGTTTTTTATCCGAAAGATGCGTCCTTTCGAAGAGTTCCATACCCCGCCTGCCAGACGGCGGGCAAGCTTCGCCTCCCATAAGTATACAGTAATGGAACACCCCTGTGGGGTGCGAAATACAAAGCCACCCCTTTAAATGCGGATTCTTTACTGTTACGGCAAAACATGTGCCATATTTTGGTTAATCCGGATAATGCTTTGAAATTTTAAAGAAATACTATGATAAGTCAATAATAATCGCTTGTTATAATCACCAAGGTCAGCAAGAAATGTCGGATGGGAATGATAGATAAGGTATTGACATTATCGGATCTCGATAATATATATGGATATCGAATATAGAAAAAATGAGGGGATTATGATTAGAGAAGTTGACCTGGCCTTTATCAAGATTCACATCCTTTACCACGCCGCCGAAGAGGAGGTTTACGGGGTCGGCCTGATCGAGGAACTGGCCCGGCATGGCTATAGATTGAGCCCTGGAACTCTTTATCCCACTCTGGCCAAGATGGTAAGGCTGGGCCTTTTGACCTTTGAGTGCAGGACTGTAGTCCACAAGCAGCGAAAATATTACCGTATTACTCCTGACGGGCTGGCAGAACTCGATAAGGTTAAGGACAAGATAGTGGAATTATACGAAGAGGTTTTGGAAAAGGTTTAGAAAAAGTGAGAGCAATAAGGGAAATCTGAGCGTCTATGTAGATTTGAAGAAAGGAGAATAATATTCATGCCTCTTGTTTTATTACTGGTGATCATTTTCTTGGCATCTTTCATCCTGACCATGGTTGGGCTGGGCGGGGGGCTCGTCTTTTCTCCGCTTTTTGTCCTGTTGAAGTTCCCCGTGACCACGGCAGTATCAGCATCCCTTTTTCTAAACGGTATTGCCGCCATGTCGGCGGCCATTACCTACTTCCGCAAAAAAATGGTTGACGTAAAAATCGGTTTGCCTCTGATCGTCACTTCCACCCTTTGTGCCCCAATAGGAGCCATGGTTACAGGCCGGATCAATCTTCGCATTTTTACCGGGATTCTGGCCGTGGTCATCATAATTGCTGCAACACGCATGCTCTTTTCCAAAAAGATCGAGTCAGAGGGGAGGTCTGTAAGCTCTGCTCGCAGGATTATCGGCGGGGGCGGCATAGGAGTCTTGATAGGGTTCATGGCCGGGCTTTTGGGTATTGGAGGAGGGGTTTTTATTGTGCCTCTTCTGATTTATGTCCTGAAAGTGCCAACCAAGACTGCCGCAGCGAGTAGCATCTTTGTCGTCATATTTTCATCATTCAGCGGATTCATTACGCACATCTCCCTTGCTGATACGGACTGGAAATTCATACTTATAGCAGCGGTCTTTTCTTTTGTGGGAGGGCAGCTGGGGTCGAGAATAATGGCTGAAAAATTGAAAGGCCATACTATACGCCTGATCTTTGGTCTGGTCCTGTTAGGATTTGCCTTCAAACTAATACAAAGGACTTTTATGTAACTGAAACCAAGCCACAGGATTTTCTTTGCTGGGGAATAAAACCCCACATTTTCGACGAGCACAGGGGACACAGAGAAAAACATAATAATCCTCTGTGATCTCTGTGAGCTTGAGCGAATGCAATGAGCCCCCCAAGCAAGTTGAGCGGGACAGGCAGGGCGTGAAACAAAAATAAAAATTCTCTGTGCACTCTGCGAGTTCTAGTCTCATAAGTAGGCAGTAGTGGGGTGCCCTGATGGGGGGTGCTAAGCAGAAAGTCCTGCTCTTTAGGTGGGGATTCTCTAATGGGAATTCGAGGGAGGTCTGGGAGGCTGACTTAGAAACTGACCCCGCCTGTACAGCGCGGCCAGGACCCTGGCAGCACGGGGAAGTGTGGGTAAAGAGACAACATGTCCTCCTTCCTCCAGTCCCTGAGAGACGGACTGCTGGTTCGGCCCGTAAAGCCAGGAGACAACGGGCTTTTCATTAAGGGATGCTGCCGTCTTTTTGATCACATGTGTGATGTCGAGATGGCGATTCTTGGGAAGTGCGGGTGCGATGGCGATGCAGATGGCAGCGTCCACTGCCGGATCCTTAAGGATCTCTGTCAATGCCAGTTCGTACACGTATTCTATCCCGTGCTTCATAAGGGCCGGCCATATATCCAGGGGGTTTTGAATCGGCATCCAGGCAGGGGATAGGTCCTTTATTTTTTTAATGGTGCCGGAAGATAGCTTGGCCATCTCAAGGCCGTTTTCATCGAGCGTATCGATCAGGATTATCCCGCCGGCCCCGGTAAAAGTGACAAGCCCCACGCGGTTGCCCTGCATGACCGGCAGGTTCAGGAATGCCTTTGTATAGTCCAGCACTTCCTCGGTGTTTCGGGCGGAGATGATCCCTGCCTGCCGGAAGGCGGCCTCAAAGACCTCATGGTTGCCCACCATGGCACCACTGTGGGATTGCGCGGCCTGCGCTCCCCGATGGGTCCTTGCGGTCTTAAGTGCGATGATCGGCTTTTTACGGGCAACCCTGCGTGCAATTTCAAAGAACTTTCTTCCCTGCTTCATTCCTTCAACATGCATGAAGATGACCCTGATATCGTCGTCCTGGCCAAAGTATTCCAGGGCGTCAGCAAAGTCGATGTCACAGCCGTTTGCAATATCAATCCCCTTGCCCATCATCCCGGTAAAAATCGCAGAACCTACAAAGAAAATCCCTGACTGGCAGATGACCCCAACGGGAACTTTTTCCCTGACAAGCGGCATAAAGGAGGAGGTGAATCCGGAGAATGCGTTAACAATACCGAGTGTATTGGGCCCCAATATTCTGATCCCGCTGTCACGGGCAATCTGCGTGAGCTGATCTTGAAGGGCCTTGCCTTCGGTGTCCGCATCGGCAAATCCCTGCGGCACAACGATGGCCCCTTTGATTCCGAGTTCAGCGCAGTCCTGGGTTATCGGCGGAACGTTTTCCCTTGGTGTTGCGATAATTGCCAGGTCAATTTTTTTACCTATATCTTTTACATCTTTGTAGGTTTTTAGACCCATGATTTCATCGGCCAAAGGGTTTACGGGATATATTTCACCCTTGAAACCGAAATCCATTATGTTTTCAATGACATTGAAGCTTCCTTTTCCTGTATTGCGGCTGACCCCTATGACGGCCACCGAGCCCGGGTCCATAAAAATATCCAAATAGTTTGTGTTCATATTCTTTCCTATATTGATTTAATGCAGCTCTCTATCGCCTGAAGGCGGGGGTAGAATATGCGAAGGGTTTATACATGTCAAGCGGGGTGTGGATCCCTTGCTAGTGATCAGGAATGCTTCAAGAATAACTGATATGGCCGTTTTTCTATGCCTTTTTGGGAATACCCGGCTTCACCATTTCCTCAGGCCTGACGATCTTATCAAACTCTTCTTCGGTCACATATCCCAGCTTGACGGCACTTTCCTTTAATGTGGTTCCGTGCTTGTGGGCTTCATGGGCAACCTGCGCTGCCTTGTCATAGCCGATATAAGGGCTGAGTGCCGTAACCAGCATAAGGGACTTGCGCAACAGTTCATCTATTCTGTCCCTGTCCGCCTCAATGCCTTTGACGAGGTTGTTCGTAAAACTCACGACGGCATCCGACATAAGGCGGGTCGATTGGAGGAGGCTGTAGATCATAACAGGTTTGAATACATTAAGTTCAAAATTTCCCTGGGAACCGGCAAAACCCACGGTAACGTCGTTTCCGAGCACCCGTGCCACAACCATGGTCATGGCCTCACACTGGGTCGGATTTACTTTTCCCGGCATGATTGAACTGCCCGGTTCATTGGCCGGGATGCTGATTTCACCGATTCCGCACCTCGGGCCACAGGCCAGCCATCTTATGTCGTTTGCAATCTTCATGAGACTGCAGGCAATGGTCCTTATAGCGCCACTGGCTTCCACGATTGCGTCATGGGCTGCCAGGCCTTCAAACTTATTTTCGGCCGTCTCAAAAGGCAATCCGGTAATTTCCGCAATCTTCTTTGCAGCCAAGACGTCGAATCCTACAGGGGTGTTCAGACCGGTCCCAACGGCTGTCCCGCCCAGGGCCAGTTTGTAAAGGTTATTCAAAGATAGCTTTGCCCTTTCAATGCCCAATTCCACCTGCCTGGAATAGCCTGAAAATTCCTGCCCTAATGTCAATGGGGTTGCATCCTGCAGATGGGTCCGGCCTATCTTTACGATATCTTTGAATTTCTCTACCTTTTCATCCAGGGCTTCCTTGAGATGTTCCAGGGCCGGGATCAATTGATGATAAATGGATTCAGCCGCAGATATGTGCATGGCAGTCGGAAATGTATCGTTTGATGACTGGGACATGTTTACATGGTCGTTAGGGTGGACCGGTTCCTTGCTGCCCAGTTTGCCTCCTGAAATCTCGATGGCCCTGTTCGAGATGACCTCATTTGTATTCATATTGGTCTGTGTGCCGCTTCCCGTTTGCCACACAACGAGGGGAAAGTTCTCATCCAGCTTTCCTTCGATCACCTCATCGGCTGCTTGGGTAATCAGGTCACATATGTTTTTATCCAGGGCCCCAAGCTCGACATTTGCAAGGGCACATGCCTTTTTTAGAATACCCAGGGCCCTTATTATTTCCCTGGACATCCGTTCATCGCCTATTTTGAAATTCTGCAAAGAGCGCTGGCTCTGCGCACCCCAGTACCTGTCATTTTCAACCTCAATACTACCCATGGAGTCCTTTTCGATTCTTACGCCCATAATTTCCCCCTTTAAAATATTGTTCGTAAGTATGTTGGAATCTGTTTATTGAATCTTTGAAAACCATGCCCTTTGAGACTGTATCGCAATGTCATTGCGAGGAGCCCCAGGCGACGAAGCAATCTCGTAAGGCGTCTAAATTAAGGGGATTGCCGCGCTCCCTTTGGTCGCTCGCAATGACCGGGATGGATTGTGACACAGCCTCTGTGGGCGTGGATTCTTTGCTTACTGAGGTAATAATAGCAGAAAAAATTATTGCGACGCAATAATTTGTCAAAAAACTTTATCAAGTTTGAGGGGAGAATTGATTATCGGCTACATGGGGGCGGCCCTGTTTGTTTCACGCTTCATTTTTGGGATGCCGTCCCACCAGAGGGCCAGATTGCTATCCATAGGGGCCTGCACGTAATCCTGTACCGGCCGGCATTTGACCTTAAGAAGGAAAAAGCAAGGGGTTGCCATTTCTCTGGGATAGGTAGTCTCAAAATTGGCCATGCCCTTTGACAGGATCAGGTCTGCCGAATTAACCAGATTCAGGAATTCCGTGGATACCCGATCCCAGTCAATGCCGACACCGTCCGTGCCTGTATCGGCAACCTCGTGAAACCTTTCTCCCAGACCGGCCAGCTGCAGTTCTCGCCGGGTCAGGTCGTTGAGGGAAGGTCCCCCCTTGACTACCAGCACGCACCGCCTCGATCGTTCTTTGATGTAATCATACAGGGGCAGGTCAAAGTAAATCTCTCCCGCATTATCTGTCAGATACAGGACAAGTTCCGGGTTTTTTGAGAGAAAATATTCCAGGCGGTCCACATCGTCGTAAAAAAAGGAGAGCCCGTGCTCAATTTGATCTGGAATTTCAGAAAGGACTTGCTCTGTGTCCTTGAAAAAATCAAGGCAGTTACCAAGAACCGCCAGGCTAATGAGGGATCTTAGATCCGGTTTTATATGATCTTCAATGCGTGAAAAGATCTCTTGAGCCAATGCCATTTCCTGGTCCTTAACCCGGGTGTAAGGATCGAATGAGCCTGAGAGCTGTGTAATTTTTCTCAGAATCCGGTTGCCTACTTCGGGGCTGTTCAGACCAGCTTCCTTGGCATGTTCAAAAATTTCAAGAGCCACAGACCTTGCCTCTGCTTTGAGACGGGGATTATCTCCTGCTGCAAGTTCTGCAGATTTCTGGGCCAGAGACATTAGACAATCAACACACTGGGGAAAAGGCTTTAATGGTTCCACAAGAAGCGCTCCTAAGATCTATACTTTTCGCATGGTCAAAGATGCACCATATAAAAACATGCTGAGGAAATCAAGAATAGATTCCCTGGATTCTTAACCTTGCAATTCACTTTATTGGGGAATAAAGCCCCGCCCTTTGAGGCTGTGTCGTAATGTCATTGCGAGGAGCCTCAGGCGACGAAGCAATCTCGTA
>CAZUHR010000130.1:0-8832 GCA_964620335.1 uncultured Desulfobacteraceae bacterium | reverse complement strand
TCTGCCTTCAGGAGGACTCATCGAATACTCGATGGGTCTTTTTTTCGTCGGCGTGCAAGGCCGGGGCCTTTCTCGTCCCGGCAATTGGGATGGCAAGAGGGACTTGTGCGCCTCGGGCGCATTCAAAGACTGTCGAAGATCCCGCGCAGCGGGACTGGGGACGCCAAATTTATTAATGCCCACCGCGTTTTCTGGTCGAAATTTTTGTGTTCAGGCAAATGATAAGGGTACCCTATAAAAACATTGAAACATGGAATTCATACCTTGTCAGAAGCATCCCTTTTTGCTTTCACTCGCCAGGACTCTGGCGGTAGGAAAGTAACTTTGAGGCCGAACGGCGAGGCAATTTTTTCCAATGTAGCCAGGGTTGGGTTGCCTGAACCGTTCTCAAATTCGGAAAGTATCCTTGGGGATATGGCGGCCACTTTTCGGGCGTAATCTTTCTGGTTCATTCCAAGGATTTCGCGCATCTGTCGTGTCGCTTCGCGCACGTCGATATCGCCTCGGGCCAGTTCCACGTAAAGCGTCTCTTTCATTCGGGCCATTTCAGCAGGTGTAAATCGTTTCATACGGTTCTCCTATTTCCATATACGCGGGCGGGCTTCTTCAAGACCGGCTGCCACCTCATCAATCCAGCCAGTGAGTCTCTGAATGATGTCATCATCTACGTGCTGGCGTTGCATTGCGTCGGGCAGCCGTGTGACCTCCTTGCTCAGGTCTGCCAGCCAACTTCTAGTTTCGACAGGAGGCATAAGATCTTTGAATTTTTCACAAATGATCGCCCATTCCGGCTGACTCCCGGGCCGCTCGTCATCCCATCGGCTGACTCGCCCGATACCTTCGGGGTCTAAAAACATAGGGGCGAAGTCGAAAAGCGGCGAAAGGCCCACTTGGGCTCCCTTTCTTAATACGGCCGCATTGCGTCCGTGATTGTCTGTGTTGCGCAGGGCCAGGTTAAGGATGTCCCGAAGCATGTACTCCCGCAACTCCCTCACAGGATTGGAAGCTACCTGTGCCAAGGCACGGCAATAAGTGTCGTGGTGCACCACAGCGCCGAATCCCGGGATATCGGCCACTGCATATAAGCTGTTCATACCCAAACGTTCAACACGGCCATCCAGGACGCTCCGATCAAAACGCGGTACGAACAGTGCGCCTTCTTCATAAACAAGAGGCTCACCGGTGCGAATGCCAAACCTCCGGGCAACTTCCAGGTAGGCGGGTTCATTGCGCAGGACCTGAAAATTTCGCTCGTCATTTCGATGGCCACGAGGAAATTTTACAAGCCAGAATTTGTAGGCTTTTTCATCGGGCAGGGCGCCCTCTGCATGAAACAATCCGGCATGATCCTCCACGAGCAAATATTTCGGCGCTTCGCCCTGTATGCTGGAAGCCCCTGCCACATAGGCACCGCGTTCTTCGGCGTAATCCAGAAAGTGTTCCCGTTGCTCGATAATGTCTCTTCGGACAAATCCCAACTCAAAATGATCGGGCGGGGGGTAAGGAACGGCCTCGGCGATTCTCAGATTGCCCGGTGGTGCCCCGGCACCCTTTTCGAGCAGACGCCAATCCATTTGCGGCCCATCACTGTCAACCTGCATCCGCCTGAGCCATGCTCGCCGGCCAGCACCTCCCGGCAGGAGATCGACAAGCACTGGCGGCCACTGATTATATTGGAATAATTCAAAGCCAACTGTAAGTCCGGGAATAATCTCTGCTGCCCTTTTTCCCAAGTACTCTAAGGCATAGTCGATGTCGTATTGCAGCCAGCCCCCGCCGCCAACTCCCTGCTCCAGTGTCTGGAGATCGGGTTCAAAAACTGCAGCCGTTATCCAGCGGCCTTCGATAAATATTTCAATGTGGCAATTCATGGTTCCCTTAAGTGGTCTGCATTGTACTCTGACAGCTGATATAGATCACTTTAGTGGTCTATTAATAGCATTAAATATCAAAATCTGTCAATGAATTTTCACTATAGTGATCTGTTTTTGGCACTTCCTTGCTATAAAGAACACTATAGTGGGGCATTATTGGGCACATTTGGGCAGTCGTGGGCACGAGATCGTAAACATACCCTTCCGTTGCTACTTATGCGTTTAATCTACTGCCAGATTTGATATTTTTGGATAGATTTTGGATAGGGTACCCGGGACAGGGAATCTCAAAAAGAGGTTACAGAGGTATTTGATTATAATTCGAGTATCACAATGTTTCTGAAAACTCAGAAGTCAAAATGATATAGCAGGTTTCACAACCCTTGGAGATAAAAAGGCAGAGCCATTGCTGACTCTGCCTCCATCAATGAGAATATACTATATCAAATAGTCTAAAAGTAGACTTTAAAACCACCTGCGAAGTACCAACCATCCAAGTCTATATCATCCTCGAAAGGAGCAACCCCAGGAGCGGTTATCGTAAAATCAGCATTCGTCCACACATACTTTCCATCTAAATTAAGTGAAAAATTTTTATTATCACCGAAGAAATATTCTATCCCAAAACAGACATGGTATCCAAAACTGTCATCTAAATCAATATTGGCCCCTGGGACAAAAATTGTAGGATTAATATCGAAACTATTAAAGTACCAACCTACTCCACCTCCAATGTATGGACTGAGTGGTGAATTCGTTGGAATATGAATTCGGGCTGTCAATAATAAAGGAATCGTGGACAATTCACCCATATTGAATTCAAACCCCATTAAATCGAAATGTGCATCTGTATCTGGGATATAATCCGCACTTAGTTCCATTGACAACATCTCTGATAAAAAATATGTAGCATTTACTCCGCCCACAAACGAGGTGTCAACCTCCAAATCCACATTGACTCCCGGTGCAAATGGGAGATCATCTCCCGCAAAGCTTCTGACTCCAGCTCGTATGCCCAATCCAAATTTACCTTCAAGGTCTTGTGCATACAGTTGGCTGTCAATTAATAACCCACAAACAATTACTAAAAAATAGCAGATAGCTTTTTTTATTGACATTATAATACCTCCTTTATTGCTGTCTGGAAAAACCAAATGAAACAAGATTTCTTATTTCAATGATTTCTGTTTCGGCTTAAATGTTTCTTTGCATAACTTTATAAATCAAAATTAGAAATGAGATGCAGAGAATCTGAAATTATTCCCTCGGCCCCTCTAAAATAGACATCAGTTTCAGTTTATTTTCTTCAGCTTCGAATGCAAATGATGAGGCACATCATCAATTTGAACGATTCGAAGTGAATGTTTGCTGTTTTTTGACGAGGACAGTGGGGTAAGTGTGGCATTGCACTCTTTATCAAGTGTCCACATTGCACCCGTAAGGGGGTCCACTATCAACCATCCTATAAGGCCACCAAAAAAAAGGTTGCCGAGAATATACCAACCATCAACCCCTCTCTTTATTTGTGCAGTATGCTTGGTGTAACCTTCTTTTTCAAAAGTTACTGTATAATCCTTTCCTGAGAAATAACCTTTTTTTGTGTCTAATGTGACTGTTGTAGGTGTTTTTCCGGAATATATGGTTTTTCCGGATTCATCAGTTACTTTGATAGTTGCCTGGTCTGGCTGACTGTTAATTGAAATTGGATATTGCGATTTGCTGACGATGGATGCACAACCAAAAATTACGAAGACAAGACAAAGGATTCCAACAATCGGGATTCTAGCATTAGCGATTTTCATTTTACACCTCCATGAGCTTAACTGTTTTTGGAAATAGTTAACTAATTGGCGCCAATACCTTTTATGCGATGCCATTGCGTTGTTTAGGGCCAAAAATTTTTGGAATAATCGGCGCAAAAATCCTATTCTGATTTGCCATCTGCACAAAAATTCCCTGTTTTGCCGAAGGCTCTTTTGCGAACGCAATCCTACATTATCAAAACAATCAAGTTTACTAATTCGCTTAAGATTTAGATGGTTGAAAAATAGACTCTCAACAGAACTGACAATGATCTGTGAAGAGCAAGGTAGGCACATTTTGAGTGGTGTTCCCATGATGTGGTTTGAACCCCGAAGAATGCGGAAAACATAAACAGGAAATTCAAACAATCAATTGTAACTATGGCATGAATTATTGAAAAGTCAAGGCCAGTTTTATACCCAGTAAAATGCCAGTATAAAACTGGCATTATTTGGCAAGCTTCAATTATTCCGGGTAGATACAAGATGTTTTTTAAAGCAGGAGTGGGATGTTGGAGGATCTTGCCACCACGTCAGCCGGATATAATTGCATCTCGTGTTTACTTATTATTCGAATATCTCATAGATTTGGCGTTACAAATTCCTGATCAAGATAGCAGATAACCCAACCCAAAGAAATAGAAAAATTAGGGGCGAACGTATCGATCTAGTTAAGCTTTTCTCTAGGGCGAGAATTGACATAAACAGTACATGAAAATTTTATCATGAAAGTTCAGCCAGTTCTCCCTCATATTTTTCTACCCACCCATCAGCACCACATTCCTTGAAAATGTTCATGGCCTCACTGACAATTTTCTTCGCTTTCGAGCGCTCGCCCCTTCGTTTATAGAGTTCACCGGCCACAGCAAGATCCATCGCCAGATCGAAGAGGAGTCCATTCTGTCTATCCGCCTCTATAGCTTCATAAATCCACTTCTCTGCCTCGCCCATATGGGAGTCATCCAAATACAATAAAATCTCAGCTATGTGCCTCCGAATTTTACCCTTTAATAGCTTCGGCCTGTTTTTATGGGTATACGCGATCAAAAGGTCTAAATCGGTTATTTTCTCATTGTTCATCACCTTTGCCCGAGCCATGGCTACTAGGCACAAACGGGCGAGAGAAGGAAATATGGAATTGGAATTTAGAACCCTAGCAGCACTTGCAAAATGGATTTTGGATTTGCTGTATTTTTCCATCCAGAAATACGTTTCTCCCAAACAGCATTCGGCTCCGCAATGAAGCAGTATAAACTGGAGCCGATCGCATATGTCACAGGCTTCCGTGAGATGTTTTTCTGCATCATTCAATTGCCGCCTTTCAAGGTATGCCCAGCCCATACTGATGTGGGCTTCGACCATCGAATAGGAATCTCCACTTTCCACAGCTGTTTGCAACCCTTCACAGCTCATCGGATAGCCCACATTCACCTTTCCTTGCCAGAGATAGACGGTTCTGGCTATACAGCTTTTGTGGGCTGAAATTCCCCAAAGAACATTCGTCATAGTGTTGATTTTGAGCCCCTTGTCCAAATGGTGTAGTGACCGGTCAAATTCACAATTATCGGCCAGAGCATGTCCTATCCAGTGATTAGCCATCACTAGACTAATGAGATCGCCCGTCGCTTCTGCAGCGTTAATAGCCTCCTGCAACTGGTCGGAAGCCTTAGAATAATCCTCTTCAACGGCGTACACGTATGACCCCAATATCGTATAGATCTGTGCAATCCTCCTTTTGTAATCAAGCTTATGGGCCAGCTCAACCACCGGGTCAACAGCCTCCTTTGACAAAACAAAATTATTTACCTGGTTGTAATACATGCCAAGGGTCGCCCTTGCATCGATTATCTTCTTTTGAATTTCACCAGTCTCAGGTAATCTCTCAAGACAGACTATTCTTTTCTCTGCCTGTGCAATTGCATCACTTAGCGAACCTTTTTTTGCAGCCTTCTTGCTAGCGAACCTTAAATATTCAGCCCCCTTCTCGTAATCCTCACCTTCAATATAATGCTCTGCCAACAGACTATAATACTCATCAATAGTCTTCGTATACAATTTCTCGATTGCATCTCCTATCTGGTAATGGAGCTGTTTCTTTTTCTTTGCCAAAATTGAATTATAAACCACCTCACGGGTTAGGGCATGTTTGAAGATGTACGTGGATTCAGGGTAAATGCCTCGCTCATAGAGTAACTCAAGGTCTTTCAGGGCAGAAATATGCGATAGCAATTCCTTCTCTAACAAACCTGTAACCTGCTTAATTAATTCGTAGGTAAACTCCCTCTCAATTACAGATCCTGTCTGAAGTATCTCTTTAGAGCCCTCAGGCAGCGAGTCAACCCTGGCCATGATTACGTCCTGGATTGTGGAAGGAATGGTCAACTTCTCTACGCCTTTAATTAACCTGTATGTATTGTCTTCCCTCTCTATGAGCTTCAGGTCTATGAAGGATCTAATAAACTCTTCAATGAAAAAGGGGACTCCCTCTGTCTTCTCCAGGATTAACTCCTCGATATTGCTATCGAGGTTTTCAGTCCCTAGGAGGTGGAAAACCATAGCAAGGCTTTCACGGTTTGAAAGTCTACTTAGTGTTAATTGGTTGTGATAAGATTTGGCACCCCAAGTGTGCACAAACTCTGGCCGATAGGTGAAAATCAATAGGATTCTCGCCCCTGGTATACTCTCTAAGAGGAATTTCAAGACCTCCTCTGAACTCTTATCCATCCAGTGAAGATCCTCAAAGGCCATTACTAGCAACCGTATTTCCGAGGCTTTTAAGACGATTCGCTTCAAAGCTTCATTGATTTGATCTTTTTTCCCTTCAGGACTCATCATAATCTTGTCGATGCCGCTGTCTTTGACCGATAGAAGCTCTAAAAGGTAAGGGAGGGTAGAGGATTCATCCACTTTGAGTATCTTAAGACCTTCTTTGACCTTTTCCTTGGTCTTGGAGTCTCCATCTGCCTCATTGATATCGAAGTTAGCCCTCAAAACATCTATGATCGGGTGGTAGGATATGCCCCTGCTGTAAGAGAGGCACTTACCCTCTAAGAAAGTTATATCTTCATTAGCCACTGCTTTTCTCAACTCATACAGTAGGCGGGATTTCCCCATTCCTGCTTCGGACATGATGGAAATGGCCTGGCCTCTCCCCGCCTTGACCCGCTGAAAGCTATCGAGAAGAAGCTCAAGCTCCCGTTCCCTTCCAACAAAGGGAGTCAAACCCCGCTCTGCACTCACATCAAACCGTGTTCTTCTGGTACTGGGGGCGAGCACATGGTAGACATTGACTGGCTCTTCTTTTCCTTTGATTTGCTTCTCCCCCAACGCCTCAAATCGAAACAGCCCCTCGGTGAGTTTAAAGGTCTCTCCAGTCACATAAGTAGTAGCCGGCTCTGCCAAACCTTCCATTCGGGAGGCGAGATTCACTGTATCACCCACTGCCTTAAATTCTACCCGGAGGTCGTTTCCAAGAGTTCCTACAACCACCGGACCAGTGTGTATCCCAATTCGCATCTTTAGCGGGGACATGGCCTTTTTCTCATGCCTGATTGTGTCGTTAAATCTCGCCATCTCCCGATGGATCGCTAGTGCGGACCGGATCGCCCGCTGTGGGGCGTCCTCCAATGCAATGGGGGCACCAAAGAGGGCCATAATGCCGTCCCCTGTCATCTCATTGACTGTACCGTCATAGTCATGAACCTTGTGGATGAGGATTTCATAGACTTGGTCCATGATGCCATAAGCATCTTCCGGACCGAGCTTCTCAACGAGAGGTGTAAAGCCTTCCATGTCACAAAACATCACAGTGACCTGCTTACGCTCGCCTTCGATCTTGTTCCTCTGGGACAGGATTTTCTCAGTAAGGCCCTTGGGAAGGTATTTTTGAATCTTTTCTAATTTTTCATCAAAGGAAAGATCTTTGAGGCGTGGCTTTGAAGGAAGGGTTAAGTTGTGGCCACATTCACCACAAAATTTATCGCCCGGAAGGATTTCGCCGCCACAATGAGGGCAGATTAACGCTAGCTTTGCCCCACATTCACGGCAAAACTTCTTTCCATCAGGATTTTCATACCCACAATTCGGACAGCGCACTCCCAAGCCCTCCGGAACGAATTATAAACCGAATCAAATTCCAGGAGACTCTCGCTCGGAAATAACCTTATAAAAAAAAGCAGAAATTACAGCAAAGCTCGCAGAAAGATTCGTTTTTTATTTGCTGGCCTCTGGCTCATAAAGACAGAGCCTTCGGAGAGAAGATAACGGGAAATGTAAATCATAAGCCCCTATGGGACATAAATTAACCCAAGAGATGGGCTTCTTTCCTTATCTTCCAGGTTCTGGAGAAAACAAAAGAAGCTAATCTCACTCTATGCCCTTTGCTCTACCTACTTATTTATGTCTTTTTCAGCTCTGCGCAGGTAGGTGCAAAGAGAAAGCATTATTTTATTCTGTAATCCTGGAATCGTTTTAAGCAGATGGGCGAAGGACCTTCTATGCACAACCAATATTGTCATATCGGTTTCAGCAATAACCGTTGCAGTTCGTGGACCTCCATCGATAAGGGATATCTCCCCAAAATAGTCGCCACCTTTCAAACGGCGGATAACTCTCATATTCTTCAAGACTTTGGCTTTACCTTTTACGATGAAGACGAAATCCCAGCCTTGCCTACCCTGCTCGGCTAAAACTGTTCCTGCCTTCGGCATTACTTGGTCCGCGTGTTTTGAGATCTCGTTCAGGTGGCTTTTGCTGAGCTCGCTGAACAGGGCCACCTTTTTAATAAGATCAGTCTTATCTGAACGGCGAAGTGTTAGCTTCATGTTACCTCCTTATCGGTTATAAAGTTTACGTTTTTGGAAAGTTTCCTTATCTAATGATGATAACCGAGAATTTGGCTCCCTACAGAACAGATAAAGCCCTGTCAGGAGCAATGCTAGCACATTTTGAGGTGTTCCTCCATGAGGCACCTCCAAGATGGAGGTTAAGGGATAAAAAATTTTCTTTTATGAGGCGTTTTTTGAAACGGAAAGTCAAGAAAAATCAGATCAGATTCGGTGGGTTTGGAGTCAGATTCTCAACATTCCGAAACCTGATAGATCTTGCCACCAGTGCAGCATAGTAATTTTCCATCCTGCCTTTATGTATTTTTCGGA
>CAZUHR010000129.1:0-8876 GCA_964620335.1 uncultured Desulfobacteraceae bacterium | reverse complement strand
GGCGGGCAATGGAAGGGATCCGGCTGCTGAAAAAGGGCGGAGTGGAGTTTCAGATAAATACAACCGTAACAAGACACAATGCGCATAACATAGGAGATATTCTGGACAAGGCCGTCCAGCTCGGGGCTGCCGCGCACCACATTTTTATGCTGGTTCCCACCGGCCGCGCAAAAGAAATGGTGAACCAGGAGATTGACGCACGTGAATACGAAGAACTGCTTCGCTGGTTTTACCAGATGAGAGACAAGGTCCCCTTGAGTCTGAAGGCAACGTGTGCTCCTCATTATTACAGGATTCTGCGTCAACAGGCCAGAGCCAGGGGCGAAGATGTTGACTATGAGACATACGGCCTTGATGCCGTGACACGAGGCTGTTTGGGAGGAACGGCATTCTGTTTTATCGGGAACAACGGAATTGTTCAGCCCTGTGGTTACCTTGAAGTCGAGTGCGGAGACCTGAGGAGTTCCGCCTTCGAATCAGTGTGGGAGGATTCGGAGATCTTCAAAAGGCTGCGTGATTTTTCGGCCTACAAGGGAAAATGCGGACGATGCGAGTATCTCACGTTTTGCGGGGGATGCAGGGCCAGGGCATACGAGGCCACGGGCGATTATCTGGAGGAAGAGCCGTTGTGTGTCTATCAACCTAAGCCAGCTAATGTCAAATAACATTTTGTGACCTATACCATCAGTAACGTTAAAAACCCGAAAAATTTTGAACACTACCAACCCATTACCCATGGGCAGACATGATGGACGACACTGATAAAAAAATTCTTAATGAGATCCAGTCTGATTTCCCCATTTCCTCACGTCCCTTTCATGATCTGGGAAAACGGCTTGATTTGCCCGAATCCGATGTTCTTGAAAGGATAAGAAAGTTAAAAGAGGAAGGCATCATCAGGAGAATCGGCGGAAATTTCCACTCGGGCCTGCTCAATTTTGCCAGTACTCTCTGCGCCGCCAGGGTGCCGGAGGAGAATATAGAGCATTTCGTTAATACCGTAAATCATTACCCGGGCGTGACCCATAACTATCTCCGAAACCATGAATACAATATATGGTTTACATTTATTGCTGAGGATATGGCTTATATAGACGGTGCCCTGGAGAAAATATCTGAGGAAACGGGGATAAAAGAGATCCTGAACCTTCCAGCAATAAAGACATTCAAGATCAAGGTTGATTTTGAGGTTTAATCTTCGTATTTAGCAAGGATTTTTTCCTTTTCCTTCTCGGTCATCCTGCCCATTTCTACCAGCAGGTCGGCTATTCCGGCTTCCCGCAGCGGATCAATTTCGAGAATAGTCTCGTTGCTTTTTAACATTTTTTCATTGGGGATGCTGAATACGGTGTAGCTGAGCGAGAATTTTGTTTTTTTGAGCAACACGGGTTTTTTTCCGAAAAAGATGAAGTGGTACCCCATGATAACATAAGCAATCCCTATCAGGATGCCCCAGAAAAGGACTCTTTTTAGAAATACCATGTCAAATACCTCTCAATAGCTACTTATGGCTTAACAATCAATTCGTGACTACTCATATAGGCAGCCTAAATAACCTGAGTAGTTATATCAATTCTAACTCAATAATAAGTGTTCTGTCAATAAGCTGGATGATGAGCCTTTGCTGCTTGACAGTCAGGACCCTTCATTCGTATACTTCTATACTCCATCTTTGAAAACCACATGTTGTGAGACTGTGTCACAATACCTTCCGGTCATTGCGAGCGACCAAAGTGAGCACGGCAAACCCCGCACGGTCATTGCGAGCGACTGAAAGGAGCGCGGCAATCCAGTAAAAACGAGATTGCTTCGTCGCCTGGGGCTCCTCGCAATGACATTACGACACAGTTACTGTGGGCGTAGTCAAAATCCATCGGCTTTGTGTGAAGTCAGAAATTGCTTAAGCGTTTAGCTATTAGCCATTAGCTATCAGGTATAAGTATTTAGCTGATTTTCCAATTCCTGGTTCCGCTTCTCAGAGCCGGAACCTGATTAACAAGAAAAGGGGGAACTAATGGGCACCGATAACGTGGTTTTTTTGGAGGTAATTGAATGGTTTGACGAAACAGGAAAGGAACTAGTGCACAGGATTCCCGAACAGGGATCGGGTGAAATCAAATTCGGGGCTCAACTCATTGTTAGAGAAAGCCAGGCGGGCGTATTGTTTTACAAAGGAAAGGCGGGTGATGCTTTCGGTCCCGGTCGCCATACGCTCAAAACAGCCAATATCCCGGTCCTGACAAAAATCCTGGCAATACCTTGGGGTGCGACCAGCCCGCTTCGGGCAGAAGTGTATCTTGCCAATATGAAGATCTTCCCCAACCTCAAATGGGGAACAAGGGATCCGGTGGCCTTCAAGGATTCAGAACTGGGGCTTATCCGGCTGCGTGCCCATGGAGTATTCAATATTCAGGTAGTCCAGCCGGTACTGTTTATCAACAGCCTGGTCGGTACAATGGGAAGGTACAACACGGAAGAGATAGAAGAATACCTGAAGCGCGTCATTGTCTCCCGCTTTAACGACCATCTGGGAGAAAACCTGGACAGCATTTTTAATTTACCCGGACGGTATGATGAATTGTCCATGGGTCTTCAGAAGCGGCTACAGGATGATTTCAGCCATTTCGGCCTTGGGCTGCATAATCTTTACATTACTTCCATTACGCCGCCGGCCGAGGTGCAGCAGGCCATTGACGACAAGAGCCGTCTGGGAGTGATCCAGGATCTGGACAGGCTGGTAAAGATGAAGGCAGCCATGGCAATGGAAAAGGCAGCTGAATCGACTGCAGAAGCCGGTTCGGGCATGGGTATGGGCATGGGATTGATGATGCCCGCAATGTTTGCGGAGGCGTTCAGGCCAAAGGCCGGGGGAGATTCGGGGGGTTCGCCGGGTCCTGTTCCCCAGGAGATCAATTGTCCGGACTGCGGTAACCCGATTCCCAAGGACTCAAAGTTTTGTCCCCATTGCGGGCACCAGCAACTCGTTTTTCATCAATGTGCTAACTGCGGAAAGAACCTGCCTCCGAACGCCAGGTTTTGCCCAAAGTGCGGGCATCCGGCGGATGAAAAGCCTGTCCCCAGGACTTGCCCGAACTGCAAGGCCGAGAACCTGCCCGGTGCCTCTTTTTGTAACCAGTGCGGCGAAAAAATAGTATAATATTTTTGAAAGGATCAAAGTGGATAGTGAATAGTCAATAGTCAATATCAAATAGTCAATACCCAATACCCAACAGCTAACAGCTAAGAAATTGAAATGGGCTTTACCGTTGAACAAGAGTGTCCGCAGTGCGGCGCGACCATCGAACTGGACGAAACCGACCATTTACTGCTTTGCCCCTATTGCAATGTAAAAAACTTCCTCTTTCCCACTGATTATTTCCGTTTTGTCCTACCAAACAGGGCCCCTGACAAGGAGTTGATCTACGCCCCTTACCTTCGTTTCAAAGGAAATGTATTCTATTGCCAGGGTCGGACTGTCGGCCATCGTGTCGTGGATATCACGCATGTGGGACTGAAGTTCAAGGGCATTCCTTTATCTCTCGGGCTAAGACCCCAGGCTATGAAATTGAAATTCCTCGAACCCGGTACGGGAGGATCCTCGTTGTTGAGGTTCTCCCTTAAGGTGTCCGACATCTTGACGGAAGCGGGGCGGATCCCCTCTTCATCATCCGGTGAGGTTTTTCACCGTGCCTTTATAGGCGAGACATTAAGCCTTATATATCTCCCCTTGTTTGTGGAAGGAAAAAGGCTTTTTGATGCAGTATCGAACCGTCCTATAATCGAGATTCCTGATGGCGAGGACACCATTACGCCAGGTAAAATAAAGAACCCCCGGTGGAAACTCCATTTTATAGCTACCCTTTGCCCCCATTGCGGCTGGAACCTGGAAGGTGAAAGAGATAGCGTGGTCCTAACCTGTAGTAACTGCCAGACTGCCTGGGCAGCTTTAAAAGGCAGGTTTGAACAGGTGAATTTCATAGTCGTGCCCGGCAGTGGAAGAGATACGGTTTATTTGCCATTCTGGAAAACATCGGCCGTTGCGGAGGGGATAGAGATCAATTCTTTTGCCGACTTTATCCGGATTACGAATCAGCCGAGAGTGGTTGGTAAGGAGTGGGAAAGCGAACCAATGAGTTTCTGGAGCCCGGCCTTCAAGATCCGTCCCAAGGTTTTCCTGAATCTCTCAAGACAGTTTACGGTCACCCAAAAATTTTTCCAGGGTGAAAGGGAAATCCAGAACAGGAAACTCTATCCCGTGACTCTGCCCCATACCGAGGCAACTCAGGCCATGAAAATGATCCTCGCGGGTTCGACCTTCAACAAGAAGGATGTTTTGCCCCTCCTGCCGCGCGTCAACTTCAAGACATTGGATTCGACCCTAGTCTATCTACCCTTTACGGATACCGGCAATGAGATGATCCAGCAAGAAATGCAAACCAGCATCAACAAGAACACCTTGGAGTTCGGTCGCCGGTTGTAACCTTTCGGTATCCTTTGCAACACAAAAAAGCATTGCCTTAAGATCTCGCTGAAGAGTTCTCCGATTGACCTTCGGGCAAATCGCTTCAAAGTCCCTGATGTTCAGACTGCCGCGCTCCAGGATGTGGCCGAGGGCCTTGGCTTGCCGATTTTCCGGCTTTCCAGCACGCCGGTTCTCTCAAATGCTCGGGTATTTTGCGTTTTGAGGTACCCCCGGTAGACCACCATATGCCACGGTAAAAGGAGACTCCTTCGGCCGGGTTGACTGAAAAAGGTTTTGAAACCATTTCTATAATAATCCAAGCTTTGCCACAATAGAAAGCATGACCGAGGCGGCCACAACCGAACCGATCTGCCCGCCTGTATTGGCGCCCATGGCATGCATCAGCAGATAATTTGTTTTATCGTACTTCTGCCCCTGTATCTGTGCTACCCTAGCCGCCATGGGATACGCTGATATGCCCGCTGCGCCGATTAGAGGGTTCACCTTGCCTTTGGTAATCAAGCACATCAATTTACCGAACAAAATCCCGGTGGCTGTATCAAGGCAAATTGCAATGAAACCGAGCCCGAATATAGCCAGGGTTGTAGCCTTTAAAAATGCATGGCCTTCCATGGTCCCGCCGATGGCCAGTCCCAGGAAAAGGGTGACGATATTGGCGATCTCGTTCTCCGAGGCCTTAGTCAGGCGGGCCACAACGCCGCTCTCCCTCATAAAATTGCCCAGCATGATAGTCCCGATAAGGGGTAGGCCTTTCGGGGCGATCATTCCGGTGACAAGCATCACTACCAAAGGGAAAAAAAGCTTGGTTCTCTGGGAAATGGACTTCCTGACCACTCCCATTTTGACCACTTTTTCCTTTTCGGTGGTTAGGGCCCTCATAATTGGTGGCTGGATAATCGGTACAAGGGCCATATAGGAATAGGCGGCCACCGAAACAGCCCCCAGCAGATTGGGCGCGTATTGAGAAGTCACATAAATGGCTGTCGGCCCGTCGCACGCGCCGATAATTCCGATGGACATAGCCTCCAGAAAAGGAAACCCGAGCGCCAGGGCCAGCATAAGCGTAAGGAATATTCCAAATTGTCCCGCAGCCCCAAGCAATAGTATCTTGGGATTTTCAAGCAGAGGACCGAAATCGGTCATCGCGCCGATACCCACAAAGATGAGCAGTGGAAACAGCTCGTTCCGAATACCCATGTCATAAAAGGCCCGCAGAAGCCCGCCCTGGTCCATAACCTCGCTTAAGGGAATGTTGACCAGAACACACCCGAATCCAATGGGTAAGAGTAAAAGAGGCTCTACTTCCTTTTTCACACCGAGATAGAGAAGGATGCCTCCAATGATGATCATCACGGTATTGGGTAAACCCTGTGTGAACAGAAACTCGAATCCGACCAACAGTCCGGAAAGGCCGGCCAATACGGTTTCCAGCATTTTTCAGTTCCTCCTTTGTCTTGTTTTTCTCTATTCGGCCTTGTCTAATTCCTTAGATAGAGGGAATATCTTTTTTAACAAAGCGATGACAAAACTTAATATCCAGAGCATCAGCAGAGTTCCGCCCATGCCCCCGACCATCATGGTAATGCCGAATTCCCATTTCCCTACAGGATCCATGGTAATATCTCCTTATTTTTATCTGTTTTCAGATACCCACTATTTTAGCCGTTGCCGCCTGATTCAGCTTTTAAAAACGATTTCTCAAGCAAAAATCAGTGGTCTCTATGAAAGTGCCATATAAGGAGCAACTATCCAAGGGACCATTGACGCATTGAAAAAAATCTCAACGTTATTTTGAAATATTGTTATAATATCATATAAATCGGGGTAAAAATACATATCACCAACAATACAGCAGAATTTTTTTCCGGCAAATAGGGCGAGGCTTTACTTGCCAGTAAAAATGGACGGACACTATGAATAAGATACTTAAAATCAGTCTGATTATTTTTTTTGTGTTTGAGATTTGCGCAATACCAGGAGTCGCTGAGGATAAAGGCTCTTCGTCTTTGTCAGTCGAGTTTCATCAGGGCACATTGGCAATAGAGGCCAATAGAGTCCCTCTGGGTGAAATATTGGATGGAATACTCCGTAAGTGCCAGGTGAAAATACAAGGTTTAGAACAAAGAGAAAAAGAGTCTATAACTTTTTCTTCAGGTAGTGGAACAGTATACGAGGCATTAAGGCGGTTGTTTTCCCATTTGGATGAGGGAAACTACGCATTTGAATTTCACGATCAGGAACTGGTACGAGTCTTGGTGCTCCCTGAAACAAAAGGTGAAGCTCTATCAATGCCGGTCCGAAAGGCTACAGAAACGATTAGGGAAGAAGTAAAGCAGCAAGAAGTAAAACAGCAAGAAGTAAAGCAGGAATTTGTCACTGTACCGAAAATTTTACATATAGATGAGGGCTCTCAAGCAGAGATTTTAGGTTTGTTGAAAGGGGATCTGATAGTAGAGTATGATGGGGTTGAAATCAGAGCTTCCAACCAGCTTTTAGGAGAGGTAAAGAAAAAATCTGATATGGAGCAGGTTGAAATTATCGTGATTCGTGAACAAAAATCACTGCAATTCACCCTGAAGGGCGGCAAAATCGGTGCGGGTGTCGGAGATGTGAAAATTCCAAAAGAGGAGTTCGATGCGTACCTGGAGTAGCAACCCCCTTTTTTATTCAAGGCTTCCGTGCCGGTCACTTAATCGATAGCTGTTTCACATTGAGGTATTCAAGGAATTTGTCATATTTTTTCATCTGACATAGTCATTTTGACACTATATGATGTTTCATCATGACGGAATACTTCCCACGAGACATAGCTGATGCTGTCAGGGCAGCCCTTGAAAACATGCCTGTGGTCGTCGTGAGCGGAATGAGGCAGACGGGAAAGACCACCTTCCTGAGATCGGAGCTTGAACTCAAGGATCGCATCTATGTCACCTTTGATGATTTTTCACAGCTTGAGTCGGCAAAAAGAGACCCCGATGGATTTGTAAACCAGGACAAACCCATCACAATAGACGAGGCTCAAAAGTGCCCCGAGATATTCGGTGCTATAAAGCGCGCAGTAGACAAAGAGAGAATTCCAGGCCATTTTTTACTATCAGGTTTAGCCAACTTCTCCATTCTGAAAGACATTACTGAAAGCCTTGCAGGACGATCGGTATATCTTGCCATTCATCCCTTTAATCGTCGCGAAATTGGCAAGCAGACTGCGCCCGAGCCTTTCGTAAAGAACTTTTTTAAATCTCAGGATGTTCGTTTGAAGGGCGCTCTGAACCCCATCAGACCTGAAGAAGTCAAGCAGGGCGGTATGCCACAGGAGGACAAACACCCACAAAACATCATGGACTGGCTTTATCCTAACCTTTTAAGACCTATTTGCAATTTTTTGATTTATGATATAGATTTACGCTCTTAAAATGGTCATCATCACCCATAACGGCCTCATTTTTGCGCCATCCCGTCAACTGATCCTCAAGGAGAAAGATTGTTCAAAGCCCATTGAGCTCTATTTCCGGCGTGTGTGGCCTATCTCTTTGGAAAATATCAAAAAATAAACCTCCTGGCAGGTGGTGATATAAAGATTGAAGAACATGGGAGTCAATGCGTGAAGAAGATATTGGTGGTGGATAATGATATATTCATGCTGGAATTTATGGCGGATATCCTGTCCCAGGAGGGGTACGAGATTATCAAGGCGGAGGATGGCCTTTCTGCCTTGGATATCTTAAAGACCGAGACACCGGACACCATCTTCGTGGATCTGGTCATGCCCAATATTGATGGAAGGAAATTGTGTAAGATTATCCGGGGTATGGAAAGGCTCAAACATTCCCAGATCATTATACTCTCCGCCCTTGCTGCGGAAGAGGACATCGACATTGCCCAATTGGGTGCAAACGCCTGTATCGCAAAAGGACCTTTTGATGAGATGACTCAAGAGATTATGGCCTTACTGGATCGATCTGATCCTGACTTTTCACAACATCTTTCAGAAGAAAGGCTCTCGACTGAGAACGCTCCCCCCAGGGGCATCACAGAGGAGCTCCTTGCGGTCAAAAGGCATTTCGAAATCATCCTAGAGAAGATGGCCGAGGCCATTATCGAGGTCAACGCCGATGGACGTATCATCTATGCCAATTCAACGACCTTTATCCTGACCAATAAACCTGAGGCGGAATTACTGGGCTCACATTTTTTAAACCTCTTTGAAAAAAAATATCATCAACGGATCACTGAGCTTCTGAGTGCTAAGGGAGATGAGACTCGGGCCATCACTGCGGACTCTCCCGTTACTCTGAACGGACAGGACGTCACACTCAACATCCTGTCCGTTGGTGATTCTGAGTCATCAGTTATTATCCTTAACGATATTACACAGAGGAAGCGGACAGAGGCG
>CAZUHR010000128.1:0-8903 GCA_964620335.1 uncultured Desulfobacteraceae bacterium | reverse complement strand
AAAATGTTTCCCCTTTTGAGTCAATGAAGGACATTGTCATGACTTCTCCCATGACATCTATAATCCTTATTACGGACCTTCCTAAAAAGGAAGTTGATGAAAAGGCCGAAGGCTATGGAATTCTTGGTCACATAAACAGGAAGATACCGTCGGACGACCTGGCGTCACTTCTGGAAAACTTTGAGAAGGTTTTCAGGTCTCTTGCTCGCCCAAAGATATAATGGGAAACCCCGGTTTCACTTTTATAACCTTCCTTCCTGTTCTTCACTTGATCATGGTGAGCCGCCTGACCCCCCTTATTTGCCTGAAATTCGCCCCCTGGCTTACACAACTTAGGGCCAGTTCGTGATCGTTTACCCTTGTGCCGCATATCGCATCCACACCGTAGTCAAACAGGATCTCAGACATGGGGGCCGTATCGCCAAGCACAATGACAAAGGCATCGGGATTGCAAAGATCAAGCAAATGCTCAAAAGTATGATTTGTCAAAGCAGTACCCGTGATGGCCACCACATCTGCCTTGGGAATCAAATTGCCTGCCTCGGCTTCACCGAAGTCGCCCTCCTTCGGGTTTTTCTCAATAACCCAGACTTCCCCTGAGTGCTTCCGGACCCTGGGGATAAACGGGAAATGTCCCACAACAGCTATCCTCTTTCCCTTCCCCTTTTCTATTATAATTTCAGCTGCGTTGAGTTCGGTGCACGAGGTTTCATCCACTTCAAGAAGGGAATTAATCGTGGCCATGCCGATAGCTGCTTCAAGTATGCTTTGAGAATAGGCCATCTGTGCCAGTTCCCTGGGCCTTTTTTCCAACAGCAAGCCTGGTTCCTTTACCATCGGTGTTTCCTGTTTTAGGGCATCTCGCGGCAGTGTTGCCGCCAAGCCGCAGTATCTGGTCAAAATCCCGGTATGAAAGATTCCCTGGCGTATATCTTTCACGGTAGCATCAAAGTTCAATTTCGACATCAAATCGTCTAGGATCCCCATTTCTCCTCCGGTCCAAATTTTGACTACATGTCCTCCATTGCCTCTCATATAAACATATGGTGCCCCGAACCGATAAGCTTTCAACCACCAATCACGTTCATCGGGCGAGTGCATTTACGAGGGCCGGATTTCAGGAAGCCATGGTCCTTGGGTTTATTCAGGATGGTATGGTCAATAAGATTTAATAAATAGCTATCCCCTCTCCCTCTCCTTAATGGGGACTTTATATCAGTCTCCTGATCAGAAAAAAGACAGCCTCTTAAATGACCGTCCGCCGTCAATCTCAACCTGTTGCAGTTATCACAGAAATGATTGCTTAGAGCCCCTATAAAGCCGATCTCTCCTTTGGCTCCTTCAAGGGCATATCTTTCGGCCGGTCCGTCCAAAGCATTGTGACCGATTGATTGAAGTGCACCTATTGTCTCAATTTTTTTTAGGATCTCTTTGGTGGAGATGAATCTGTCAGCCGTCCAGATATTTTTGTCTCCTATGGGCATCAGTTCAATAAAACGGACATGGTAAGGCTTCTCCAGGGTTAGGCGGGCAAAATCCAGTATCTCATCGTCATTGACGCCTTTTATCGCTACCACATTTATTTTGATGGGATTGAATCCCACATGCTCAGCCTCTACCAGACCTTCACGCACCAGTTCGAAATAGTCCCGTCCGGTAATACGAAAGAACCGCTCCGGTTTAAGAGAATCCAGACTCACATTGATACGGCAGATGCCGCATTCTTTTATATCTGCGGCAAAGGTTTTAAGTAACACACCGTTGGTAGTCAGTGTAACCTCATCCAGTCCTTCTACCTTGCAAAGCCTTTCAAGGAAACCTATAACTCCCTTTCGTATAAGGGGCTCACCTCCGGTGAGTCTTACCTTACGAATACCTTTTTGAGCACATAGCCCGATGAAATGAAGCATCTCTTCATAAGTGAGAATTTCGCTGTGGGGAATAAAACTTATACCTTCTTCGGGCATGCAATAAATGCATCTCAGGTTGCAGCGGTCACTAATAGAAAGGCGCAAGTAATTGATAATTCTGTGGTTGTTATCCAGCAATTTGAATTCTCCAAGATATAGACGGGGATTAAATACGTTATCAAGAATGGGTCAATTCTAACTATCTTTTGTGAGGACGACAAAGTGGTTGTCCATAAGATCGACGGTTTGAATAGTTCCCTCGATAAACTTCTTTTCTCCGAAAAGATTGAAAAACCAGAAGCCCTCTCCTTCAGCCTCTATTCGGGCGACGTCTTGCATAATCTCTTTTTGCTCACTTCCCACATTCATATATAAGGTGCTCAAGCACATACTATCCTCCTAATCCATATTTCTATTTTATGACAGCAAATTATCCAATACCTTCCCTGCTGCATTAAAAGCCTCTCCCCCGCCGAGGCTTCGGCCTTCCAAACACGCCTCGAATACCAAAGGGTCATTTGGAACAGTCCCAATGACTTCTACGCCCCTGATTCTAAGTTCACCTTCCAGCTTAAGAGCAATTTTCTCTGAGTCTATTTTATTTAGGACCGCCGAGACTGCCTTGTCCAACCCGGAGGCAAGTCCTTTTATCTTCTCAGCCACAGCTATTGATTCAAACGATGGTTCAACCACAAGAAGAACCTTGTCAATGCCTTCATCAATTCCTCGTCCAAAGTGTTCTACACCTGCTTCCATATCAATGATTGCTATCTCTTTTTCACCGAGACGAAGTTTTTTCAAAAATTCTCGGTTTAATACCCCCATGGGGCAGGCACATCCTTCAAGCGCCTGAAGAATCTTTCCTATGCTGACCAGCGCAAGACCATTCCTTTTTATTAGATGCTTAGAAGGAATTTCCTTGATGGAAAAATGGCTTTCCGCCAGAATGTTGGGATGTGACATCTTCTCCTTTAGTTTCTTCTTTCCTCCTACAAGCTCCATAAGCGGGACAGGGGGAGTTTCAAAACCAAGCATTTTGAAAAGCCCCGAATTTGATTCATCAGAATCTACTACAATAACCCCCAAACCCCTGGATATGGCCTGATTGGCCAGCAAACTGGTTAAAGCGCTTTTCCCGCTGCCTCCTTTTCCACAAACCGATATTTTCATTCGATTACCCTCTTTTGATATTGATTCCTTAAGCACTCACCGTTCACAGAGCAGATTTTCCATGCCTGACCCCTGAACCTGAGGATCAGCATCCAGGGGTCGACAACCTAAATCTCTGTTACGGTGATGGCGTCCTGTTCACACACCTCTATACAGCTTTCGCATCCGATACATTCTTCTGCGTTTACTGGTACAGATTTCTCATCCTGAATTTCATAGACGTCAACAGGACATACTTCCACACATTCCTCACAACCGATGCATTTTTCAGCATCAACTTCGGGTTTGTACATAGACTTCTCCTCCTTATCCTACATTTTTAAAAATTAGGCACCCCGCAGCAAGACTCCGTTGAGGAGTAACGAGTAAAACTGCAATCCTTAAAGAAAAAGAGCTTCATCACCAGAGGCATATCAATTTCTTTCCGTCCTTGAGCTCACCCCTTGTTTTTTCCATGTGGCGCAATGCTGCCAAATCCCTTTCAAGATCCGACTCCTTCATTTGAAGCCTTTCACACAATTCGGTTATCTGCTGGGGTCCCTCATCATGAAGGACTTCAAGTATCCTTTTTTGAACAGGGCTGAGTTCAAATGCGTTCCCGGCATTTTTCAAAAACGTCTTGGCACTGTGAACAGCCCAAGGATCACAGGCCCTGGCCGGTGAAAGGAGATCCATGTAGCACTCCTCGCAGAGGACTTGCCCATGGAGCTTCATTTCTTCTCCTTCCGTTATGACGCTTTTACAACGCTCACATTGCATAACTTATTCTCCACACCCATCCATTATCTGACCTTTGGAATCGCACCCGATTACCCCTAAGCCAGAATACGGGCTCATATTATGCACTAAAAACCGACGGCCGCAGAGTAAGGGCCTCTTGCGGGCATTCCTGAACACAGCGACCGCAGCCGATACATACGTGCGTTTCGACCCATGCTGGTTCGTTGACGGCAATTGCCCCCACAGGACAGACATCCTGACAAATCCCGCATCCCACGCATTTTTCCACATCAACAAAGGCCTTCCATTGGGAAGCTGCAGGGGCACGCTTCCGAATCCGGTCGATTCTCATTTCCAGAAAATCAAGTCTTGCTTGAATTTCCCCGGCTTGTTTTTTCAGATCTTGAAGTTCTTCTCTTCTGCTCATTTGTTGTTTCATTCTTTTTCTGGTGCTAAAACCAATCCGCTGATAACGTTCAACAGTGTTCGCATAAGGAATAGATAACGCCTCGAAGATATTGGCATCGTCGAAGAGGCCTCTCAAAATTCATTTATCCATATTTGTGAACGTTCTTCATCTGTCTTTATAAATGGAATTTCCTCCATCTTCCGCAACCACCTCTGCCAAAGCCCCTTCTCTTACAACCCCTCGATCTCATCGTATCAGAACCCATTTGGGAGAACACACGGAGCACACTTATAAGGTCTCCATCCATGCCTCCCTTATAAAACGCGCTGCTTTCTGAATCCTGTCGATATTGAAGGTCATAATGCCTTCTTTTTTCCTTGTCCCCCAAAATATGATAGGCCTCATTGATTTCCTTCAGTCGTTCTTCGCTGTCATGATTTCCACCATTACTATCCGGATGATACTTAAGTGCAAGCCTGCGATAGACTTTTTTTATCTCCTCTGCCGATGCATCGGACCTGAGTCCGAGTGTCCTATAATAATTCCTGGTCAACAAATTCTTCACCTCCCGCCACCGTGCTTATTCACGCCTGCATGTTCCTCCCTCTGAGCATGGAGGTCTCTCACAGCGTTCCTCACGACCGCAGCAGGTCCTGCCCGGAGCATGTTCCGATATTCCACCCATAAACGAAGCAACTGACAATATCCTCTCCATCTCAGTGCTTCCGCACTCTTTGCAAGCGATAATTTCATCCTTTCCCATACCGATTAGATATTCGGATGTGGCCCCGCATGCCTTGCATCGATATTCATAAATCGGCATTTTAATCCTCCTTTACACTTGTTCCAAAAAACAGCGCCCTTCCCACCTGGAGGGTTGCTAATGTCTGATTCGTCAGCTCGGGCAGGATGTTCCACCTATGTTCGATTTATCCGCCCCTCTGGCTATCCAGCCCAAGAACCGTCCCAAAAACCCCAAGCTCTCAGGCTTTTTTTGTGAAAAATTTTTCACTGAGACCTGAGCAGCATCATGATTCACCTTTTTGTCTTTGTGTTTATTTATAGTCTTCATAGACTCGGTGATTTGCGTTCAACAAATCTTTCATGTTGTCCCGCATAGATTTCAAAAAACCTTTCCCGGCATCTATCATTTTCCCTTTTACCTCAGGATATGTTTGCTCCATGAATCAGTCAAGGCTGCACTTCGTTCCCTTTTTCTATGAAGTTTGTGCGAAAGCTAATAATCCACAGAAGGAAAAAGCTTTCTGTCCGTATGCGGCAAAAACATTGCCGCCACATACTCATCCATAAAAGGTTGATAGGTGGAAAGTTCGATATTGGTCATTCCTTTTGCTATTTGTATTGTCCGCTCATGGGCATGGCTTGAAAGAAGGGCCATGCGGGCCCCCATAAGCGAACTGTTGCCCACAAACTGTATCCTCTCGGGATCAATATCCGGTAACAATCCGATGCCGACAGCCCTCTGAATATTAAGATAACTGCCGAATCCACCCGCGACAAAAAAAGTATCTATATCTTCAAAAGTCAGGCCAACATAATCAACAAGGGACTTTATCGCGGCAAACACCGCGCCCTTAGACCTGATAAGATTGCCTATATCCGATTCCGTGATTGTCAACTCCTTCCCGGTTTCTGTTTCATGAGAGTCGGCCAAAATAAAATGGATCTCTCCATCTGCCTCTACAATCCTTTCGTTCTTAGTGGAAAGAGTGAACTTTCCCTCCCCGTCAATTATCCTGTTCTTTGCAAGCTCGTAGATACAGTCAATCAGACCGGATCCGCATATCCCTCTTGGTTTAGCCTTTCCAATAGTCTGATATGCTACTTTGCCGTTTTCTATTTTTACCCTTTCAATGGCGCCTCGTGTGGCACGCATGCCATAACTGATGCCTCCACCTTCAAAGGCGGGGCCTGCGGACGCTGAACAGCACACCATCCAGTCGCTGTTTCCTATTACAATTTCCCCATTGGTTCCCACGTCTATAAGGACTTTTGTCTCCTGTCTGTCGGCTATCCCGCAGGCAAGAACACCCGCCACAATATCTCCACCCACATAACTCGCTACATCTGCAATCGTTTCCAATATTCCCTCAGGGTTTATTCTAATATTGATCTCAGCGGCACGTATCTGGGGATATATATTCGCGGTGGGCACATAGGGATCCAGCCGGATTGAGCAGGGAATCAGTGATAAAAGAAGATGGCTCATGGTGGTATTGCCGGCAGCCACAATACCTGTAATTTGTTCCGGAGGTATCCCTTTTTCTTCGGTCAATGTCTTTATCAGGCTGTTTATGTTTTTTATAACAGCTTCATGAAGCGGGTTAATTCCCCTTTCCCTGCCGCAGGCAAAGACCATCCTCGAAATGACATCTTCGCCGTAATGGGCCTGAAGATTATGGCTGCCTGAAACGCCTAATACATTGCCCGATTTCAGATGGACCAGTTGCCCGACAACAGTCGTTGTTCCCACGTCTATTGCCAACCCGTAATTCTGATCGGCGGTATTTTCCGGCTCTATCTGGAGTATTCGCCAGAGGTCCCCATGTTTTGCAAGCGTCACGGTAACCTTCCAGTCGTTCTCACGAAGCTTGGATGCAAGTCCCTGAAGACAGTGCAAGGATATCTCAAAGTTTTCGTATTCGGTCTTTTTCCTCAACTCCCTTGTGACACGTTCGATATCGGCCACATTGTCTTCCATAGTCGGTTCCTTAAGTTCCAGGTATCTCTTCTGCACTAAAGGCTCAAAAAGAGTCATCGGATCTGAAGGGATCCTCAGGACAGAAACCTTTTCCGGCTGACTGTAATCAACCGTTGGTTGTTCCATCAGGATCTGTTCAGACTCCAAACGGGACTCCGGTGGAACAACCACTTCTATGTCTTCATCAACCTTTGCCTGGCATGCCAGTACATAACCTTCCCTTACCTCCTCCTTGGAAAGAAAGCTGATAGAATGTTTGTCCGCCCTCACTTTCCCATCAATTACCTGGACACGGCACTTTCCGCATACCCCTTCACCCCCACAGAGACTGTTTATAAAAACTTCCGCCTTTTCCGCCGCTTTCATAATCGTGACCCCACCCTCAACATCAACAGTTTCTCCTTCCGGCAAAAAGGTTACCTTATAACTGCTCATAATACCTCCGTATCATCTTTCACACTTTTCCAAATAATTCTTGTCATTACACCCCATCACCATTAATTCCATTTCTAATATTGCGACAGTTCGGCTCAAAATCTCAGATTTGGACACTAGATAGTTTCCGATTCAGAAATGAGATATTTTTTTACAAGATCAAGAAAATCAAGGGATTACGCGGAGACGTACTATAGTACGCCGCACAAGTGATCCCGCAGATTGACGCCGAGATTGTGAAAAAAAGCCATTTCTGGATGGAAACTAGTTAATATGCCTCATTTCAACAGCATCCAAAGGGCAGGCTTCAATACAATCCCAGCACCCCATGCACAAATCTTGAAATACAATCGGAGGCTCAAAAACCCCGTCTATTTGTTTGATAACTTTGTGTGTACATGCCTTCACGGCTGCACAAATACCTTCATCAGGATTGCACTTTGCCGGATTACACTTTTCATAATCCACTAAAGCAAATTCTTTTTTCGGCTGCATGGACATTTCAACCCCATACTTACTTTCAACCAATCAGATTATCAGGCCCTTCTGTACATCTTTTTCCAAGGCGCCTCTTTAAAGCCTGTTTGATGGTAATTATTAATGGCTTTCATTAAGGTCTCTCTTGCTAACCCGGCACAATGGATAAATTGTTCAGGCAGTCCTCCGAGTTCTTCGATTATTTCCTCGGAAGAAATTCTGGTAGCCTCCGCAACTGTCAGATATTTCACCTTTTCTGTGAGCATACTTGCTGTAGATATGGATCCGATGCAAATATCGCTCAAAAATGTAGCCTCCTGAATACGATCACCGTCAATTTTTAGACAGATTGCCATGGAATCTCCAAAAGGACAATCATTCCATCCAGAGTATCCGTCACAAAGCCTACTGTTAATTATCCCAAAATTTTTAGGGTATAACCAATTATCAATAACTCCTTCTGAATATCCCTGTTTTTTTAAGTCCTTCATAATATCCTGATATGTTTTATCATTAGAATTCATTTGTAATCACTATTTTCATCCACGATCCTTACGATTTTTGAGATCTTGTCTTCCAGGGTCCTAACCTCTTCAACCATAATTTTGAGATATTTTCTGTCATGTTCATTAGTTTCTGGATTTTCATTCATCCTCCGAGCCAGACCGCCAACCACTGCAAGTGGATTTCTAAGCTCATGGGCTATCTTTTGTGACATTTCACCCAGTGTAGCAAGCCTTTCAGCGGCTACTAACTGCCGGCTCTTTTCTTCAAGTTCTGCGGTTCGCTCTTTTACCTTCTCTTCAAGCTGTTGATTGAGCTGGTAAATCTCTTCGTATAGCTGGCTGATCTTTATGAGAACACCGATCTGGTTAGAGATCGCGTAGATCACATCATTAAAGCGTTCATGGAAATGATTCTTTTTTTTCGAGCTAAAAGACACCACACCAATGGTTTTTCCTTCTGCCTTTATCGGCGAGACCGCAAACGATTTGATCTCCTCCGTAACCATTAAATTCGTTGAGATGGGTTTATCAATCCTGTCGGCATCTGAAACAAT
>CAZUHR010000127.1:0-8928 GCA_964620335.1 uncultured Desulfobacteraceae bacterium | reverse complement strand
GTGACCTCCGAGGAAGAGACCGTCCGGATGGCTGAGGAGACTATAAAACAATTCGGCCGAGTTGATATCTTGATAAACAATGCGGCTATATACGCCGGACTGGGACGCAAACCGTTTTATGAGATTCCTACTGAGGAATGGGACAGGTTGATGACAGTTAATCTAAAAGGACCTTTTTTGTGTTCGAAGGCGGTCTTTCCACAGATGAAGGAACAGATGAAAGGCAAGATCATCAATATGGCTTCGGAAACCGCATTTACGGGATCTACGGGCTTTATTCATTATGTCACCTCCAAGGGTGGAATCGTCAGCTTTACCCGGGCACTGGCTGCAGAATTAGGACAATATGGTATCTGTGTCAACACTATAGCGCCTGGGTTCACAGACACGGAGGCTTCACGGACCCTTACCGATGATATTACGAAATATGATACCAGCCGCACACCTCTGGGAAGGCTGGAGCAGCCAAATGATCTGGTTGGAGCCCTCATTTTTCTCGTTAGCGATGAAAGCGACTTTATCACCGCACAGGCCCTGGTTATTGATGGTGGTCGGTATATGCATTAGGATATCCGGCCCCTTTTTTCCTGAGCAATCCTTGGAAACAGGATGGAAGGCGAAGATTTCATACAGCATGCCGCTAAAAGCTTGCCGCATTGACATATGGGGTTAAAGAATGAAAGGATCAAAGAATATATTTACACTCTGCAGGATGTGCGACCAAGGCTGTGGGCTTGAAGTGTCCGTGGAAGACGGACAGCCCGTGAGAATAAAAGGTTCCAAAAGACACCCTTATAACAAAGGGTGGCTCTGTACAAAAGGCAGGGCGGGGCTTGATTTGTTCCATTCTCCTCAGCGGCTGTCTTCTCCAATGATTAGGCGAGAGGGAGATCTCGTCTCTGTCCAATGGGAGGAAGCCCTTGACTTTGCAGCGGAAAGACTTGGCAGACTGAGGGACCAGTATGGCCCTGAGAGCTTGGCAATTTACCGCGGAGAGGGAATTGGGCATCAGGAGATCAAATATTATATGAAGCGCTTTGCCAACGTCTATAGAACCCCCAACTTCATTGGCGTGGGCTCTTTGTGCCATTTTTCCAAGACACTTGCGGAAAATCTCACCTACGGTGCCGGGACCGGGCCTGATATTGACAACACGCGTTTTTTGATGATTTGGGGCGGAAACCCCTTTTCCTCTCATGAGCCCGTGGTTCCAGGTGAAATATCCAGACTTAAGAAGAGAGGCGGAAAAATCGCGGTCGTTGACCCGCGAAGGACCGAAACGGCTTCCAAGGCTGATCACCATTTGCCGGTCAAACCGGGCCGGGATGAAATTCTGGCCTTGAATATGCTCCATGTCATTTTAAAGGAGGATCTTTGGGATAAGTCATTCACCGATAAATGGGTCCAAGGGTTCCATGGCTTTTGCGAAAAAGTACGAGAAGACGGATTTTCCCCGGAAAACGGGGAGGCTATGACGGGAATAATGCCTGATCTGGTTCGCCAAGTAGCGCGTTCCTATGCTACTACCAGGCCGGCCTGTATTTATTTGGGTAACGGCCTGGAGCATCATAGCAACGGAGTAAACACCATGCGTCTTTTGTCCATTATGAAGGCCATAACCGGAAACCTGGACATTCGGGGAGGAGAAATCATCACGCCCATGCCCAAACTGCGAGACATGAATATGCCCCTGCCGCAGCCGTCCATTCCACCTGTGGGTTCTCAAGAGTTCCCCTTGTTCTGCAAGATGCGCAGGGAAGGGCATGTGCTTGCCGTCCCGGATGCGGTTTTGGAAGGGCGCCCCTATCCAATTAGGGGTATGATTATCGGGGGAGGGAACGCTTCCATGGAATGGCCCAACAGCATAAGGGTCCGGGAAGCGCTCAGGAAACTGGAATTTCTACTTGTCATAGATGTGGTTCGTTCCCCCGATTGCGCATATGCAGATGTGGTTCTTCCCGCATGTACCTATCTGGAACGGGATGAACATCGGGTAAATGCCGATCATTGCTTTCATCAGATCTCTTTGAGAAGACGGGTGGTGGAGCCAGTATATGGTCTTCCGGACCAAATGATTTGGGCGAGATTGGCAAAACATATGGGGTTTGAGAAATATTTCCCCTGGAAAACCTGCCAGGAAGGTATAGACTATATATTGGGTGATATTGGCGTGTCATACGAGGATCTGATTTCACAAGGTGGAATCTATGAATATGGAAAGAGGGAATACAAGAAATATGAACAGAAGGGTTTCCCTACTCCGACTGGAAAGGTCGAAATCTATTCTGAGCGTCTAAAAGACTTTGGATATGACCCCTTTCCCATCAGAGAGGATGTTCTTGAACCGTTTCAAGAATCCGGAGAATTCCCCTTGTTCCTGACGACAGGGGCAAACGTGCCTTATTTTGTTCATTGGCAGTACCATTACATTTCGAAGTTTAGAAAGATGGTTCCTGAGCCCGTATTTGAGATTCATCCGGAGACAGCCGCTCAATACGGTCTGTCGGATGGTGAAATGGCCCAAGTGAATACCTTACACGGAAAAATTCAACTGAAGGCACATGTCACACCCGGGATACGGCAAGATACAATAAACATTCCCCAGGGATGGGAGGAAGCCAATGCCAACGAGTTGACAAGCGAAGAGGATGCCGATCCCATTTCTGGTTTCCCAAACCTGAAATCTCTCAGGTGTCGTATCCAATCAGGACCACATTGATCAGGTCTATAGCCTCCTGTTTGTCTTCCGGGAGCATCAACCTGATGGGCAGGTAATTGGTCATGACTCGAAGAAAAGAGGCCACGGCTCAGATTTTTGCTGGCGATCATCTCCTTCAATTCAAACAGCAGCTCTCGCTCATCAGCTCCTGGAAAAATAAGTTTCCCTTTTCCAGTAACAAGAATACCCATTGAAATTGCGGTTTATCGTTTCAAAAAAATTATTTTTTTGTTGACAAATACGAAACTATTTGCATATTGATTCATTTAGACTTACAAGTGAGAAATTTGCTCATTGAATCCCATCTAATCTACAATTCTAAATGCATTAAATATATTTTGATTTATATTAAATTATCTTCTCTAATTCAAAATTGGCATTTCATACGGATGCTATTTTTCAGATATTTATATCCTTTCAACAAGAAGTTATCGTCTTAAAAGTTTACAATTTTGCAAATTATGCTTGGTTAACCTACGAATTCTCAATTTCAAAATAAATCAAGGCATGCATTTGTCGAAGTGGTTCTTGGCATAAACCAACCAAAAAGGAGGAGAAAGCGATGAATGAGGAAGTCACTGGTAAAAAAGGCATAACTCGGAGAAAATTTATCAAAACAATAGGAGCAGCCGGGGCGGCAGCTGTCGGGTCATCCTTGATACCCACACGCTCCTGGGCCAAGACAAGAGATTATATCCTGATCGGCCATCCAGCACCGATGACCGGACCCATTGCGGTGTTTGGAGAGACAGCTGCGTTTGCCGACGAGTTCGCAACGGCAGAAATCAACAACCAGGGCGGCGTTTATATTAAGGATCTTGATAAGAAGTTGCCGATCAAAGTCATAAGCATGGACACGGAGAGCAATCCAACAAAGACCGCCGAGATTGCAACTAAGCTGATTTTGAAGGATAAGGTTGACATCATACTGTCTGCGGGTACACCCGATACAATCAATCCAGTGAGCGCCGTCTGTGAAAGATATGAGGTTCCATGTCTAAATTCCTTTGGGCCTGTGGAGCCCTGGCTGACCGGCGGCCCCTACCAATGGGCTTTTCTTTACTTTGGGTCTGTGGACCAATGTATCGAATCCCACATAGACATGTGGGACAAACACGCGGGCGCATTGAACAAAGTCGTAGGGGGTATCTGGCCAAATGACCCTGATGGGTCGGTGTTTGCTGAGTTGTACAAAAAGGCGGCCGAAAAAAGGGGTTACAAGATTGTGGATGCGGGTAGATTTCCCTATGGGCTTCAGGATTTCAGCGCTATGATCAATTTGTGGAAGAAGGAAAAGGTGGATATCCTTGAAGGGGTGCCGATTCCTCCTGATTTAGCTGCCCTCTGGAGGCAGTGCCATCAGATGGGATTTGTTCCTAAAATGGCCACCATCTCAAAGGCGATCCTATTTCCAGCTGCTGTCGATGCCATAGGCGGGGACCTTCCCAACGGTCTCCTGACGGACATTTTATGGTCCTCAAAATTTCCATTCAAGTCTTCTTTGACCGGGATCTCCTGCAGTGACCTGGCAGAAGCATGGACGAAAAAGACGGGAAGGCAGTGGACTCAACCCTTGGGTTTAGACTACGCCGGCTTCGAACTTGCTGTCGACGCCATGAAACGAGCGGGCTCTCTCAAAAAGAAGTTGGTCAGGGATGCCTTGAAGCAAACTAATCTCAAGACGGTCCTAGGACCTATTAAGTTCGATGAAAAGAATTACTGCAAGACCCCATTTCTGGGGGGCCAATGGGTTAAAGGAAAAAGATGGCCTTGGGAGTTAGAGACCGTCTACAATGGGACATATCCCAGCATTCCGTGCACGGCCGAAATGATATTCCCTCTAAAAGGGAGCTAACCATTCCACTTCTACCAAACCGGCTTTAAGACCAAGGCCAGGGGATGAAGAACCCTGGCCTTGAAATCCGGGATGTTGGAAATCAAGCCAACAGGCCTTTAGCCGTCACAGTTAGGGCTCATAGGCCTTTGAATGGTGAACACGCCCAGACTGGAAAAAAGTTATGGCCAACATACTTAGTGTCAACAACCTAAGCAAATCCTTTGGAAAAGTGACGGCCGTCCATGAACTCAGTTTCGCTGTGGATCGCGGCGAGATCCTTGGTATCATAGGACCCAATGGTGCGGGGAAGACCACCGTTTTCAACCTCATTACCGGTGATATACAGCCGGACCGCGGGCAGGTTGTATTTGAAGGAAAAGACGTGACCCACGATCCAGTCTACAGGAAATGCCGTCAGGGCATCGCTCGCACCTATCAGATTCCAAGACCCTTTATCAATATGACGGTAATGGAGAACCTTTTGGTGGGCTCCATCTATGGTGGCGGAAAAGGCCATAGGCAATCCAAGGAGAGATGCGAGGGTATTCTGGAAAAGATGGGACTCTTCTCCAAAAGGGGGGCACTTGCCGGGTCTTTACCCCTCCTTGATCGCAAGCGACTGGAATTGGCCAGGGCCCTTTCAACGGATCCAATTCTCCTTCTGGTGGATGAGGTTGCCGGAGGACTTTCAGAGAGAGAAGTGGAGGAGATACTTAGCGTTATCCATTCCGTGCGAAACAGCGGGATCACAGTCCTTTGGGTGGAGCATATCATCATGGCCATGCAAAGGGGTCCTGATCGACTGCTGGTTATGGATTTCGGCCGGAACCTCTATAGTGGCAAACCCGAAGAAGCGCTCAGTTCGGATGAGGTTCAAAGGGTTTATCTGGGAGCCGAGGAAGACTGATGCCGATGCTGGAAGTGAAGGACTTGGATGTATTCTACGGTCAACTCCAGGCCCTATTCAAAATAAATCTTAAAGTGAACGAAGGTCAGGTGGTTTCGGTACTTGGGGCAAATGGGGCTGGAAAGTCAACGCTTCTCAAGACCATATGCGGGATCGAGCGGGCTCAATCTGGAATCGTCCGTTTCAGGGAAAAAAGGATTGATGAGCTTCAACCCAATGAAATCGTAGACATGGGGCTTTCTCTAGTGCCAGAGGGGCGGCAGATCTTCTCGAATATGAGCGTTCGAGAAAATCTCATGATTGGGTCCTATACTTCCCGGGCACGAAAGAGAAGCCGTGAGAACCTGGAGACTGCCCTGCAGCTTTTTCGTCCGCTCAAGGCCAGGATTGATCAGAAAGGGATCGATCTGAGTGGTGGCGAGCAACAGATGCTTGCCATCGGCAGGGCCCTCATGTCACAGCCAAGATTGCTCATCTTTGATGAAATTTCGCTGGGGCTAAGCCCACTGGTGGTGAAAGAACTGTACAAAGCCGTCAAGGAGATCAATGAGGATGGAATGACGGTGGTCCTGGTGGAGCAAGACGTGAGACGGAGTCTTAGGGTTGCCTCCTTCGCCTATATCCTTCAGGAAGGCAGGGTCACCCTAAAAGGGACCCCGGCATCTCTTACAGAGGAAACCGTGAAAAAGGCCTATTTCGGTCTCTAAATAGAATCTTGCTTTTAACGGCCCTCAAATGAGGGTAGCTTTAGGTAGAATAGATGACTGAATATTTGGAACCCTTGATTAATGGTATACTGTTGGGCGGGCTTTATGGGGTCGTTGGGATCGGGCTTTCTATGGTCTTTGGGATAATGAGACAGGTGAACCTGGCCCATGGCGAATTCATGATCCTGTCATGCTATTTCAGCCTCGTGGCCCTACATCTCCTCGGTCTTCATCCATTGTTGACCCTGGTTTTCGTCCCACCGTTTATGTTTTTCATCGGATACCTTATACAGATCTCACTTTTTAACCGGGTTATGCAAAAGGGGATGGAACCCTTTCTCATGATCTCATTCGGGCTTTCCATTATCTTGCAGAACGCACTGCTACTCATTTTCACCCCGGATGCCCGTTCTCTCAAAACGGCCCTGGCCATCAAGAGCGTTAATGTGTTCGGTTATTTGCACATTCCGCTCATCCATATTGTAAATTTCACAGTAGGGATACTGGTCCTTTTGTTTCTCCATCAATTCATGAAAAGGACCTACCTGGGATGGGCCATTACGGCCGCAGCTGAAAACGAAACCACTGCCAAACTCATGGGGATAAATGCTAAGAAGGTTTATGCCTGCACCATGGGGATAGCTGCTGTGACAGCCGCCATCTCGGGGATACTGGTGGGCATGACCTTTACCTTTTACCCCCATTCCGGAACCCAATATCTGATCATTGCCTTTGGCGTGGTTATTATCGGGGGTTTGGGAAGCCTTCCGGGGACATTCATCGGGGGGCTCATTTTGGGGGTCTCGCAACTGTTCGGCGGCCGTATTCTGGGACCTGGATTTCAACTGTTGAGCGGTTACATGATTCTTCTCATTATTCTCACAGTAAGGCCCCAGGGCATCCTGGGCGGGAGGTAAAGATTCTGATGCCGGCCCACCGGACAAGATTGATTGTCATCGTTTTGCTCTTGGCATTCCTTGTAACCATGCCCCTCTGGGCCTCGCGATATATCGTTAATGTGGGCTTGCTGGTATGTATTTACGTGACCTTGGCTTCCATGTGGAACCTTTTGGCGGGCTATTCAGGGATGGTCTCCCTTGGGCAGCAGATGTTCATCGGATTGGGAGGATATACCCTGGCCGTATCCTCCATGTATTTCAAGATTCCCATCTACCTCAGCGTTGTCTTTGGCGGATTTATGTCCGCGATTCTTGCAGTGATTATCTCCAGGCCGGTTTTTCGAATGAAGGGTGTCTATTTTGCCATTGGCAGCTGGGTCATTGCAGAAGCCCTGGGCATATGTTTCAGCAACTGGAAATATGTGAAATACGGCATGGGCATGTTTATCCAACCGGCCTACAAACTATCCATGTCAGGGGTCTACTACGCCGGGGTCATCCTATGTGTATGTTCTGTAGCCCTCGTGCTTGTTCTGCTCAGATCCAAACTCGGCCTGGCACTCATGGCCATCCGGGACGACGATAAGGCATCCGAGGCGGTGGGGGTACATATTTTTCGGTGCAAATTCATCTGTTTTTTGGTCAGCGCGTTCATCACAGGGGTTGCAGCGGGCGTGTTGTATCTAAATACCATATTCATCCAGCCCTTTGAGGCCTTTGGTATAGGCTGGACCGTGAAACTACTGTTCATTGTAATCATAGGCGGCATCGGGACCATAGAGGGACCGCTTATAGGGGCCGTCATTTTTGTCCTGTTGCAGCAATACTTGTCAGAATATGTGGGGTACAATCTTATCATACTCGGAACTCTGACGATTGGGGTAATCTTCTTTGCGCCTAAAGGAATCGCCGGAGCTCTGGAGGAAAAATTTCATATAAAACTGTTTCAAATTCGTCACTAGCGCGGTATTGAGGAGAGTTAGGATGCGGATACGACTCCAGGGCTAGCAGAAAGCGCCACTCATAGTAGGCGCGGAAGAACTGTCTTTTTTGGGCACATTGGTTCGCAGAGCCTTGCAATATTTCTAAATTCCGTTTCAAGGAATTGTTAAGGAATCTGAATATGCTTGAAGAGATCATCGCTAAGAACATCAAGAGCATTCGCAAAAAAAAGAATATCACGCTCCAACAGATGGAGAATCTTACCGGTCTTACAAAGGGATATCTCTCAAGGATTGAGAGATCCAAAAAGGCTCCTCCTTATTCAACCCTAAACAAGATTGCCATGGCGTTAGGTGTTGATGCCTCTCTGCTGTTAAGGGAAAACCTGCAGAATTTGCAAGATACCAGAATATCATTTACCAAGAAGAAGGATAGAAAGGCTGTTGAAAATATAGGTTTCTTAACAGAAGGCTCGTTATATGGATACAGCTACGAGGCCCTTTCTTTTGACAAGCCGGGTAAAAATATGGAGCCCTATATAATCGAACCGGCTTTTGAAGAGAAGAGCGTATTCCGACATGAAGGGGAAGAGTTTCTTTATGTCTTGGAAGGGCAACATGGGTTTATATATAACGGTAAAAAGTATCTGATGGAAGAAGGCGATTGTGTTTATTTTGATTCAGCAGTCCCCCACACGGGTAGAAGCCTGGGAAAGAAAAAAGCGAGGCTGTTAGCGGTCATGTTTAATTATAAGAGGCTTTAATCGTATGTGTGACCTATCGCTTTGAAGTCAGAATCAAAACAACATCATTTTAATCAATTACCCCGGACTTTATAACTTGGAGGATCCATACCTGCATATAGATTCTTTTTGATTTGAAGAAAAAGATGACATCCGTAAAGATGAGCCATTTGAT
>CAZUHR010000126.1:0-8938 GCA_964620335.1 uncultured Desulfobacteraceae bacterium | reverse complement strand
GTATACACGTCCTTTGCCGTCCCGAACAGCCCGGAATGTCCCGAATAACCTCCTAGGGAGTATGCGTTTTCATCATGGACAGATCCCCTGATAATTTTTTTTCGCCATTGGCAATCCTCGGTCGCGGCAAAATCGACCTCCTCAAATATTGTTTTGGAGTCATTGATACTGAGAAAGGTCCTGTTCAGCCCAAGGGGACCGTAGAAATGATGATTAAGAAAAAGGTGCATCGGGGTGCCTGCCCTTTCCTCAATGAGCCATTCCAGCACCATAAACCCAAGGTCACTGTAAAGCGTCTCTTTCCCCGCCTGATAAGCCGGCGGCATATTCAATATCCGCTCTCTGAGTATTTCCTTTCTTTTTTCCTGCCTGATATCTTCAAGCTCTAGATAAAAAGGCTTCCAGTCAGTAAAACCTGCACAGTGGCTCAGGAGAAGACGGGGGGTCAGTGTTCTCTTGTCCTTAGGGAGACCATAGGGCAGAAGTCTTTCAAGTGTTTGATCAAGATCCATCTTCCCCTCATCCACCAGCTTCATGATCGCCAGGGTAGTGGCCAAGGGTTTGGTCAGTGACGCCAAATCAAATATAGTGTCCTTGTGCACTGGATCGGATCGAGGTGTCAGTGAGCAGTGCCCGGTCTCCTGGAAGAAAGCAATCTTGCCTTTATGACTTACCAGCAGTACAGCCCCCGGATAAACACGGTCCCTGGCACCCTCAGAAAGCAATGTCTCTATTCGATCCCTGAATTTCATGTATACTTATAACAATCTGAAAATACCCTTACAGCAATCATCGCCGGCTGCGAGGGATTTTTCGATTGCAAACTCCATTCTGTCCCTCTCCACACCCAAAATTGCGCAAAAAATCTCCCGGTCCATCTCCATCAGGGCCTCGCAAACTGGTCTATAGGTATTTTCAATGCCAAAAGGACAGCGATATCCTGTCCAATAGGCTATACCATCTCGCATTTCTATACTGGAAGGAAGGCCTGCATTGTTGGTCATATCAACAAATGCCTCAGCAGCCTCAGCAAGACTCTTTGGTTTCCATTTCTTCCTGAGGCCTGTGCCGACCTCAGATCCATATTCACCATGAATTTCCTTTATTATAGGCAATACTGCATCTCCCAGGTTTTCATAAAGTGCCACGCACAACTTCCCCTGTAGTGTCTGCATGTTTGTTCGCTCTTTGTTAATTCCCATTTCTCCATTCCACCTCAAAGCGTAACCCTTCATCACTCACATTACTTCCCGACATCCGGCATTCCCCATGTTAAGTTAGACAAAAATTTATCCTCAAAATCTTTGTCGCAGAAAACATTCTTCCGTCAGAATACGTTACGTTTCCTTCAATGCGTCAAGAGCAAAGAGGGCGGCACCGAGAGCTCCCACTATCTGCGGTTCCGGAGGTACGATTATCTTAGTTTCAAGAAGCCTTTCTAAAACCCCTACCACACCCACATTTTTGGCCACACCCCCGCTCATCACCACCGGCGGTGTCATGCCCGCCTGATTGATCATACTGTGCATGCGTCTTCCGATGGCCTCATGAATTCCGGATATTATATCCAGCTTCGATCGCCCCCTGGCCTTCAGGGATATGACCTCGGATTCAGCGAATACGGTGCAGATACTGCTTATTTGTGCCGGATTCTTCGACTTGAGTGAAAGCCCTCCCATCTCCTCAAGTGGAACGTCCAGGGCGCCAGCCATCACTTCCAAAAAACGCCCCGTTCCTGCCGCGCATTTATCGTTCATTGCAAAATTGACTACACTGCCCCCGCCATCAAGGACTATGACCTTACTGTCCTGGCCCCCGATATCAATAACGGTTCGCACACCAGTGCTGAGATATTGGGCTCCACGGGCATGACAGCTTATCTCTGTTATGGTCTTGTCACCGAAACTCACCATGTTTCTTCCATATCCGGTTGTCACCATAAATCCCACATCAGACCTTGAAAGACGAGCTTCCTCCAGTGCCTGCTCCAGTGACGCAACAGCAGCGGCTTCATCAACAATCTTTCCCTGAATCACTTTGTAAGATATGATCCGGGAATCCGCGTCAATCACTACACTCTTGGCGGTAAGAGAACCAATATCCACTCCAACGGCAAATTTCATTAACTGCCTCCTCCATAATCCTATCGACGGATATTGAAAACGGTCGGGAACCTTTGAATAGGGATCGCTAAGAATCTAATTGTTTAAGAGCGCTTTTAAGGTTATGTTTTGTCGGAGGGGCTGTCAAGATCAATTCAAATTAGGACCATTTGTCTTGGAAAGGGCTGACAGTTATGATATCAGGCAGACAGTCAAAAGTTGCAACGGATTCAGACAACTGACCAATAAAAAAGGGAGCATTCATAATAAATCATGGATAACGATGGCAATAAACATAGATTAACGTATGACGATAAGACGATCACCCTTATAGGCACGGCACACGTATCCAAGGAAAGCGCCGATCTGGTAGCCCGAGTTATTGAAGAGGAAAAACCGGAAACAGTCTCAATTGAACTCTGTGAATCCAGATACCACGCTATCAGGCAAAAGAATAGGTGGGAGGACACGAACCTGATCAAGGTGATTAAGGACAAAAAGGCCTTTCTCCTGCTGTCAAACCTCATGCTCGCGTCCTTCCAGAAAAGAATCGGTAAGAAGCTGGGCATAAAACCGGGCGAAGAAATGATGCGTGCCATAGAAGCGGCTGAGAAAGTGGGCGCTGTTATACACCTTGCCGACAGGGATATACGCACCACCCTGTCAAGAACGTGGCGCCTCATGGGTCTCTGGACAAAAATGAAACTTTTTGCCCAGCTCATCACCTCAATGGGAGAAGTGGACACCATCAAAGAAGAGGATATCGAAAAAATGAAGAATAAAGACGTCCTCGAAATGCTTCTTTCGGAAATCGGGGAATCGCTCCCCGAACTCCGCCGTATTCTTATCGACGAAAGGGATCAGTACCTTGCCCATAAAATCAGGACCGCGCCTGGAAAAAGCATAGTTGCAGTGGTAGGGGCCGGCCATGTCCCGGGTATCAAGAAATGCTGGAATGAGCCGGCAGACATAAAGGCCTTGGAAGAAATTCCCCCTAAAGGAAGACTGTTTGCCGTGCTTAAATGGGGACTCCCCGCTATTGTTATCGGCCTGATTATCCTGGGTTTTTATACTGCCGGAACCTCCGCCGGCGCCCATATGATCAAATGGTGGGTCCTGGCCAATGCTGTCCTTTCAGGTCTTGGCGCCGCCCTGGCCATGGCTCATCCACTTACGATTCTGTCTGCAGTTGTAGCCGCACCCCTGACATCTCTCAATCCGATGATCGCGGCAGGGTGGGTGGCTGGACTGGTGGAAGCGCTCCTGGGGAAACCCAAAGTAAAGGATTTCGAGAGCCTTCCTGAAGACATCCTTTCCTTCAAAGGATTCTGGAAAAACAAGATTACAAGGATACTTCTCGTTGTCGTGTTCACCAACATCGGCAGCTCACTAGGGACATTTGTGGCCATACCCCTTATGGCCAGGGCGTTTGCATAGGCCTGGCCAGCCGATCCTTTTCCTTTGACACATTCCGCCCTTTGTCCTAAGTTATATTTATTTTTAAACTCGTTTTTGCCAGCATAAAGTAATGACTTTTACATGGGAGAGAAACAAAATTACCATGGAAGAAAGCACAAATAAAAAACCCAAAATTGAGGATTTTATTGTACCGATCATAAATACTGCCATAAAGCTTATTATTGATCCTTTGGGGTTTTTCAAAAACATGGCCAAGAGCGGGGGATTTATCGAACCGCTCATTTTCATTGTGGCCATGGGACTTATCTCAGGAATTCTCCAGGCGATACTGGCCGTTTTAGGGCTTGCCCGCGGGGTCGCTTTTTCCATGGCCATTGCATCTATTGTAATCGCCCCTGTTCTCATGGCCATTTTCGGGTTTATAGCAACCTTTGTCCTTTTCATCATATGGAAAATAATGGGTTCACGGGAATCATTTGAGACGGCCTTCAGGTGCTACGCCTATGTTTCAGCAATCGTTCCCATTAACACCGTTATAAGTATTATACCCTATGCAGGGTCTGTCCTCGGTTTTGTTTGGATGACATACCTGATAATCATTGCCAGCGTTGAAGTTCACAAGATTAAACCCTTAATTGCCTGGATCGTATTTGGCGCCATCTGTACTGTCCTTTCCGTCTCAGCCATATCTTCTCAATTCATAGCAAAAAAACAAAAAAGTGAAATACAGAACTGGCAGAACACATACAAAGAGGAGTTACAGGGCGTTAGGCCTGAAAAGACAGGAAAGGCAACGGAAGGGTTTTTAAAAAGCCTCCAGGAAGGAGCAGGCAAAAAATAGGCTATCAAATCCAAGGGAAGTCACATCTGTCTTTCGTCTAATCCGAGGGAGCTGAAAATATGAAAAAAATATTGGCAGTAGATAATGACCGGTTCATGCTGAAATTTATAAGTGATGTCATTTCTAAAGAGGGACATAAGGTATTAATAGCGGAAGATGGTCTTTCCGCCTTGGATATTTTGGAAACCTATACCCCCGATGTCATATTTATTGACCTGGTAATGCCCAATATCAACGGGAAGAAACTATGCAAAATCATTCGAGGAATGCAGAAACTAAAACATTCTTGTATTATTATCCTTTCTGCTGTTGCTGCCGAGGAAGAGACTGACTTCGCTAAATTGGGGGCCAATGGATGTATTGCCAAAGGCCCACTTGAAGAGATGGCCCAAAACATTACCTCCGTTGTTGATCAATATGACCGACTGTCTTCCCAACACCTGCCGAAACCGCTTATGGGAATTGAAAGTTTGCATCCTAGGGGAATTACTGAAGAATTGCTCTCTGTCAAAAGGCACTTTGAAATCATATTAGAAAAGATGTCTGAAGGTATTTTGGAGATTACTTCTAAAGGAAGGATCGTTTATGCCAATCCTACAGCCCTTTCCCTGATAGGTATGTCCGAGAAAGAACTTTTGGGTTCTCATTTTATCAAATTGTTTGATGAAGACGATCATCAACGAATAGATGAACTTCTGAAAACAATGGGCGACAAACCGGTGACAATAACAGAGGATCTTCCTGTGAATCTGAATGAATATCAAGTCACACTGAGCATTCTGCCTATTAATGAACGGCCGTCAACAACAATAGTCATACTAAATGACGTAACCGAACGCAAACGCTCGGAAAAAAGCCTTAAAGAAACCAATAAATTTCTGAGAAACATACTGGACAGTTCTTCTTCCATTTCCATTATGTCAACTGACCTGGATCAAAACATACTTTTCTGGAATAAAGGGGCTGAAAATTTATTCGGGTATAAGTCCGAAGAAGTAGTGGGCATCAAAAAAACAGGCATGCTATACCCCGGTGACGAAGAAAAAGCGCTGGTTGAAGACATAAGATCGTTAATACGGAAAAACAAAAAGGCAATAACCTGTGAAATCAGGGAAGTCTCAAAGGATGGACGTAAACTATGGATCAATTTGAATTTAACACCCAGATTTGATGAGAAAGGGAATGTCGTGGGAATCCTAGGAATTGGGGAAGACATCTCAGAACGTAAGCGTCTGGAAGCCCAGCTCCAGCAAGCGCAAAAGATGGAGGCCATAGGTACGCTCACAAGTGGTGTGGCCCATAATTTCAGAAATATACTGGCAGGAATTTCAATGGACAGTCAACTTCTTCAAATGAAATATGGTGATAACCCCAAAATGCTGGAGATTTCAGAAAGGATTAGCAGAGGCATAAAAAGAGGAACCCAGTTGATCGAAGGACTGATGCAGTTTTCCCGTAAACAGCCCAAAGAGAGGCTTCAATCACTCAATCTGTCTGATGTAATTCATGAGGCATACCAGTTAATAAGTAAGTCCTTCGATAAGAGGGTAGATATCCGTGCTGATATTCCTGAATCTCTTCCCATCATGGGGGATCATTCAGAGCTGAGCCAGGTTTTCATGAACCTTTTCAATAATGCAAGAGATGCCATGCCCGAAGGAGGAAAACTGACTATTGAGGCCGAGAAAGAAAAAAACAATGTACTTGTCATCATCTCCGATACGGGGCACGGAATGGATAAAGAAACCCAAGTGAAATGCTTTGACCCGTTCTTTACGACCAAAGAGGGCAAAAAGGGAACCGGTTTGGGGCTCTCGACAACCTATGGCATAGTCAAAGAACACGAAGGTAAAATCAATGTCCATTCTGAACCCAACAAGGGCACAACCTTCAAGCTCAGCTTTCCCCTGGCTATTGCCGGGGAGCAAATAGAACACAAAGCTGAAACCGGGACCGTAAAAGGAAGAGGTGAAAAAATCCTGCTTGTGGATGACGAGAGCGTTGTAATCGAGCCCATGCATCAATTGCTTGATGGTCTGGGATACGACGTAACCTCTGTCAGCAGCGGCAAAGACGCAATTGCCAAATACAAATCGTGGAAGCCTGATGCCGTGCTGATGGACAGAAACATGCCGGAAATGGACGGTATTACCTGTGCCGAAAAAATTCTCGAGTTTGATCCCGAGGCCAAAATTATAATGGTTTCAGGCTATGATGAGGAGGGTCCCAATGGTATTGATGACAGGATCGCCAAAGCCATAAAAGGGTACCTTACCAAACCCATCAACATGGCTCAATTGACTACCCTGATGGCCGATCTGCTTAAGTAGAAACCCACTGGCTCACGATCATGTGATTAATAGATTAAGCGTGGCCTTGAGGCCTTTTTTGGGTGACTAGCGGCCCGCGGCGAGCTCGGCCGAGTCGAAGGCCGCTGTTCTTTTAGTCCCGCCCGCCTCACCCTTGACCAACAGTCGTCTTTTTCCCTATAATCCGATCAGACAAAGCCCTTTAAAACTTAGAAAAGGTGGAAAAATGGGGAAGCCAGCAAGAGAGATTCGATATTTTAATCAGGATCGCGAGACTATGGATTGGGAAAAGCGAAGGCAAAACCTGAACAGAAGGTTTCTCAAAACCTTTCAGTATGCCTGCCGGCACTCAAAATCATATGGGGAAATTTTTGGCTCCGCAGGTATTGAAATATCAGACATCAAGGGTTTGGAAGACCTGGAAAAACTACCCATACTCCATATGGACGATCTGGTTGAATGGCAGAAAAGATATTTTCCCTTCGGTGGCTTTGAAACCGTCGGTCCTGACAAAATCAGGCGCATATACATCAATCCCGGGCTAATCTGGCAACCCGGGGAATGGGATTACCAGGACACTTCATGGGCCGAAGCACTCTGCGGGGTAGGGTTTGTTAACGGAGACCGCATTATCAATACCTTCAATTACCACATGTGGCCCCTTGCCTTCATGTTGGATGATTCCGTAAAACTGATTGGTGCGACCGTGATTCCCATGGGCGTGGGAAACACCCTAATGCAGGTCAAAGTCATGAACATGCTTAATATAAACGGCTTTATGGGAACTCCCAGTTTTCTCATGACCCTGTCCCAGCGCGCAGAATCAATGGGCCTCGACCTGAAAAAGGACATCACACTTGAAACCGCCCTTGTAGGTGCGGAAATGCTTCCGGAATCGCTACGTTCCCGAATCGAGAACAATCTGGAAATGACAGTGCGACAGGCATACGGAACCGTCTTTTTGGGATGCATCGGATATGAATGTCACCACATGACTGGTTTGCATGTGCCCGACAATATATTAGTAGAAGTAGTGGACCCTAATACCGGCAGGCATGTGAAAGATGGTGCCGCAGGAGAAATCGTTGCAACCAATTTTAATACTGCTTATCCCATGATTCGCATGGCTACCGGGGACCTTTCCGTGATGGCAAAACAACCCTGTCCCTGCGGAAGAACCGGGCCCCTATTAAAGAAAATTCTTGGAAGAATCGATCAGGCAGTCAAAGTAAAAGGGACGTTTGTGCACCCCTGGCAGGCTGATGAAGTTATTTCGCGATACAATGAGGTATTCAAGTACCAAGTAGTCGTTACCAGAGAAAACCACAACGACGTAATGACCTTCGTAATAGAATTCAAAGAGGAGATTCCACAGCCGGAAATTCTTAAAGGAAGAATTGAGCGCGATTTAAAGGATATGCTTACAATAAAAGGCGTCGTCCAAATCGTACCCCGGGGAACTATTCCGGATCTCCATAAAAAAATTGAAGACCGAAGAGGCTGGGATTAAATAATAAAGGTATACATGGACAAGATCAAAGTCGGTGGAATAATGCAAAGCGATGGGCGTGCACTAATAAGAATCATGTCAGTGCCGGATCATGCAACCGTAGCAGCCACCGTCTTGGGATCCATGGGAAAAAACGGAATCAATATTGAAGTTCTGGTAGAGAGTTTCGACCTTGAAGGCTACGGCAATCTTTCCCTTATCATTGACCAGAAAGATCTGGATAATGCCTTGGGTGCATTGGAAGAGGTTAAACCCACCATAGACGCCAAAGCGCTCTCTTACGTTCCGGACGTGGCCGTAATAACGCTCTTTGGACCCCACTTGCGTGAAAAACCCCTCGTACACGCCATGATGTTCTCTTCTATGGCCACCGTGGGAATCAGCTCTCTGGCCATCAGTACCTCAATATCCAGCGTGTCATGTGTGGTGGAAGGCCAGTATCTCAATACCGCCACCCATGCCCTCACAGAGGCCTTTGATGCCCCATTTCAAGTCAAAGAAAGGCCCAAGGATTATTAATGTGTAACATGCTCTTCATTTACAAAACAAATTTAGTTATACACTTTAGATTAGAAGGAGAACTACGACCCGTTTCGTAAATTGCGATAGGATAACCCTCAAAGCCGGACAATTACACTTACCTGTAGTTCCAGATATGTAAATCGTAACCAAAAATTTTAAATCGCCATGAATTTGAGTAAATGGCAAGATCTATCAACATTCCAATTCTACTTTAAAACACATTTTGTATCTACCC
>CAZUHR010000125.1:0-8947 GCA_964620335.1 uncultured Desulfobacteraceae bacterium | reverse complement strand
CATGCCTTTGCTAGTTCATGCTTGGGAATGGAAAGCCCTAAGATAGGGCTTTTGAGTATTGGGGAAGAGGGCAGTAAAGGTAATGAACAGGTCCGGCTGGCCAGGGAATTGTTTGAGGAGAGTCAATTCGATTTTGTCGGGAACGTAGAGGGCCGCGATATTTTTTCAGGGGATGTAGAGATTATAGTTTGCGACGGGTTTGTAGGAAATGTTGCACTTAAGTTGAGTGAGGGGATGGCGCAGGCCATGACAAAGATGCTGAGAAGAGAGTCAAGGAGTTCTATTTTGGGTCGAACTGCCTTTATGCTCGGTCGGCCGGCTTTCAAGAATTTTGAAAGGAAGCTGGATTATGAAGAGTATGGCGGAGCCCCACTTTTGGGGATTAACGGTGTGGGCATCATATGCCACGGGGGATCTTCAAACAGGGCTATCAAGAACGCTGTTAAGCTTGCAGCCCAGTACGCAGATAGTGGAGTCCTGGAAAAGATGAGCGTGCAATTGAACAAGTTTAAAGATTTTATGGTATAATAGGCGCATTTCGGGCAGGATTAAATCCAGGGGAGTAAAAGCTTTTATGAATATCTCCAGCTCAAGAGTCATAGTTGTTACCGGTGGGTCAAAAGGCATAGGGCGTGCTGTGGCCTTTAGGTTCGCAGATGAGGAAGCCAGGATAGTTTTGGTCCATTATGATCCAGATGAGATCGAATCCAATACTACATTGGAGACATTATCCGAAAGAGGGGTGGAGGCTGAAAGCCATAGGGTAGACGTGTCTTCATTTGAGGCCGTGGATAGCTTATGTGCCGATATTCTTTCAAGGTTGGGGAAGATAGATGTTCTGGTTAATAACGCAGGAATAACCAAGGATACTCTATTGATGAGAATGAGTGAGGAAGACTGGGATACGGTTATCAGAGTCAATCTAAGAAGCGTATTCAACTGTACAAAAGCGGTGGTCATGCCTATGATAAAACAGAGAAGCGGGAGTATCGTCAACATTTCTTCAGTGGTGGGACAGATAGGGAATGCTGGACAGGCCAACTACTCCGCCTCTAAGGCTGGGATCATGGGGTTCACAAAGACCATTGCAAGGGAGGTCGCGGCGAGAGGAATAACTGTAAATGCAGTCGCCCCGGGCTTTATTGATACTGATATGTCTGCGGCAATTCCGGAAAAGGCGAAGGAAAACTTTCTGCGTCAGATACCTCTGGGCAGGATAGGCAGGCCTCAAGAGGTAGCTGAGGCGGTTTACTGGCTTTGTTCCAGTGCCGCGAGCTATATTACTGGGCAGGTTATACATGTCAACGGCGGTTTATATATGTAGGAAGTTTTTATTCCGCCCGAGGCGGAGGAGCTGAATTAGAACAGATGGGCTAATTAAGGCGGAAAGTAAATTTTGAGTTGGTAATGAGGAGGTAATTGTATATGGCATCTGTTGAGGAAAAGGTTAAAAAGATTATATGCGAACAGTTGGATGTGCCTGAAGAAGACGTTGTTCCAGAGGCCTCGTTTGTGGATGATTTAGGCGCTGATTCTCTGGATCAGGTGGAACTCATTATGGCCATGGAAGAGGAATTTGATCTTTCTATTCCCGATGAAGACGCGGAAAAGATAGCGACCGTTCAAGACGCTATAGATTACATAAAAAATGGAATGAAAAAATGATGCTGCCCGCCGGGTAATCCGGGTATATCTGATTTGCAATTTTACAAGAATCAGAGGGACACGAGATATCGGATTACCCCTGAGGGGCATACCGTTCTTGACCTGGATTGATTTTCGGCAAAAAGGTATGCCTGCAATAGGAGCAATAATATGACCAGAAGGGTTGTAGTTACAGGCCTTGGGATGGTCACTCCCCTGGGCATCGGAGTTGATGAAAGCTGGGAAGCAGTATGTTCAGGTACTTCGGGGATAGGACCAATCACAAGGTTTGATCCCGCTGGCTTCACATGCCGGATCGCCGGTGAGGTCAAAAATTTTAGACCCGAAGATTTTTTGGATAAACGACAGGTCCGGCGTCTGGATATCTTCATCCATTACGCCTTGGCTGCTGCAAGGATGGCAATGGAGGATTCGGGATTAAAGATTGATGCCTCAATCGCTGACCGGGTCGGCTGCGTAACCGGTACAGGTTTAGGCGGTCTGACCATGATTGAGCATTTTCATAATGTTGTTATGAAAAGTGGTCCCGGCCGGATCAGTCCGTTTTTCATTCCCGGTATAATAGGCAATATGGTACCCGGGCAGATAGCTATAGAGTACGGAGCCAAGGGGCCCAACATGTGTATCGAGACCGCCTGTGCGGCCAGCTGTCACGCTGTTGGCGAATCCTTCCGGTTCATACGTGAGGGTATTGCAGACGTCATGATAACCGGTGGAGTGGAGGCGGTACTGACGCCTTTGGCCCTAGGTGGATTCTGTTCCATGCGGGCCCTTTCAACAAGGAACGATGAACCGGAGAAAGCTTCGCGCCCATTTGACATGGAACGAGATGGATTTATAATGGGCGAAGGCTCTGGGATACTTGTTATTGAGGAACTGGAAAATGCGCTTGAAAGGGGTGCCGATATTTACGCGGAGATAATTGGCTACGGTCTGAGTGGTGATGCCTATCACATCTCCGCGCCTGATCCTGAAGGTGACGGGGCGTCTAAATGTATGAAAATGGCCCTTGATTCCGCCGGATTAAAGCCGGAAGATCTGGATTACATTAACGCCCACGGCACATCTACCCTGTTAAATGACCTTTCTGAAAACAAGGCCATAAAGAGAGTGTTTGGGGAGCATGCCTACAAGCTTGCTATAAGCTCCACGAAGTCTATGACAGGCCATCTTCTCGGCGGTGCCGGGGGCGTGGAGGCGGTCTTTACTTCACTTACAATCAAGCATGGCCTCATCCCTCCTACGATCAATTATGAAAACCCAGACCCTGAGTGCGACCTGGATTACGTCCCCAACGTGGCCAGAAAGGCGGAGGTTAAAACCGCCATGTCAAGCTCTTTTGGTTTTGGAGGCACAAATGCCAGCCTGGTTTTCCAGGCGTATAAACCTTCTTAGCTGGCAGGATAAAGCTGATAGGTGATGTTCTGCAGTGAGTTGTCAGTCATGGTAGATGAAGGATATCTTTTGATCAATGTTAGGGAGCAATGTAATGGAGATTATCCTTGGTTCTGATCATGCGGGCTTTGACCTGAAGGAGGCGTGCAAGGCCCATTTGGAAAGACTGCCTGATTATAGTGTTACAGATATAGGGGTTTTTAGTCGGGACTCTGCCGATTATCCAAAAGTGGCACATAAACTGTCTCAGGCGGTCGCAGGGGGCAAATACAATCTTGGAATTTTAATCTGCGGGACAGGCCTGGGAATGAGTATTGTGGCTAACCGCCATAAAGGTGTAAGGGCAGCTCTCTGTCACAACCTCTATACGGCCCGGATGAGTCGGCTTCATAACGATGCCAACATTCTGGCCATGGGAGGACGGGTTATCGGTGAAGGACTTGCTCTTGAGATGGTAGACCTGTTTCTTAGTACTCCGTTTGAAGGTGGGCGGCATCAGTTGCGGCTGGATCAAATTGACTAACAGGTATGTCTTTGGACGACACAAGATTACAGCAACTTGACCCTGAAGTCTACGGAGCAATCGTGTCTGAGGAATGCCGAGAGCGAGACAGCCTCGTCATGATTGCCTCTGAGAACTACGCAAGTCGTGCCGTGATTGAGGCCCAGGCAAACGTGATGACCAACAAGTACGCTGAGGGGTATCCAGGGGCAAGGTATTATGGTGGTTGTGATTATGTGGATGAGGTTGAAAGACTGGCAGTTGATCGTGCCAGGAAATTGTTCGGTGCAAAATATGTGAATGTTCAGCCCCATTCCGGGTCGCAGGCCAATATGGCGGTGTACCTATCTTTCCTCAACCCAGGTGACCTTATTATGGGAATGGATCTTTCCAATGGGGGACACCTGACCCACGGCAGTCCTGCCAATTTTTCGGGAAAGGTATTTGAATCCGTTTTTTACGGATTGGATCCCAAAACCCAACAGATAGATTATGATCAGGCAAGGGATCTGGCAAAAAAACACAAACCCAGGATTATTGTCGCAGGTGCTAGTTCCTATCCAAGAATTATCGATTTTGGCCTGTTTAAGGAAATAGCCGATGAAATCGGCTCCTATCTTATGGCTGACATTGCCCATATCGCTGGTCTTGTGGCGGTTGGGCTTCATCCCACTCCGGTGGGAGTAGCGGACTTTATCACTTCAACTACCCATAAAACCCTGAGAGGCCCTAGGGGAGGAATAATTCTTTCAAAAAAGAAATACGAAAGAAGGCTGGACAAAGGGGTTTTCCCCGGTATACAAGGCGGACCACTCATGCATATTATCGCTGCAAAAGCGGTTGCCTTTGGGGAAGCAATGAGACCAGGGTTTCGTGATTATCAAAAGCAGGTGGTAACTAATGCAGCAGTACTTGCTGAGGAACTTATGGGTTCCGGTTTTGATCTGGTTTCTGGAGGCACCGATAATCACTTGATTTTGATTGATTTGACCCGAAAGAAAATAACAGGACAAGAGGCGGAAACGGCCTTAGGGGAAGTAGGTGTAGTTACGAATAAGAACAGCATTCCCTTTGATAAAAGGGGGCCAAAGGTAACCAGCGGCCTTAGATTGGGAACGCCGGCGTTGACGACCAGGGGAATGAAGGAAAAGGAAATGAAAATAATAGGAGGTCTGATCAAACGCGTATTGGAGGATCCGAATAACGAAAGTGTCTTAACTGAATCACGGAAAGTTGTTTTTGAACTGTGCCGTACCTTTCCCATTTACCAGTACCTTGACAAGGAGCGTTAATTGTCCAGACCTTCCTGGTCCGAGTATTTCATGACAATCACAAACATGGTGGCCAAGAGGTCCACGTGCTTGCGGCGCCATGTCGGAGCCATTCTGGTAAAGGACAAAAGGATACTGGCGACAGGCTATAACGGGGCCCCGGCCGGTATCAGGCATTGTGAAGAGACAGGCTGTATCAGGCTGGATTCGGGCATTCCTTCCGGTCAGCGACATGAACTCTGCAGGGGCCTACATGCGGAACAGAATGCTATTATACAGGCTGCCTATCACGGTGTATCAATTAATGGATCAATCCTTTACTGTACCAATAAGCCCTGCATAATATGTTCAAAAATGCTAATTAATGCAGGTATTAAAGAGATCATCTACGGGGAGGGTTATGATGATCCCCTGGCCGATGAAATGTTAACAGAAGCAGATATAAAGGTTGAGAGGTTTGTCCCATGAAATGTCCGTACTGTGCAAAAATAAACAACAAGGTTATTGACTCCCGGCTGGGCAAAGACGGGAGAATGATAAGAAGGCGGCGAGAATGCCTTGAATGCGGAAGAAGGTTTACTACCTATGAGAAACTTGAAGAGGTCCTTCCCATGGTAGTCAAGAAAGATGGCAGGCGGGAACCTTTTAGTCGGGACAAAATTGTTTCCGGGATCCGTAAAGCCTGTCAAAAGAGACCTATAAGTGTTACCAAGATCGAGGAATTTGTTGATTCCTTGGAGTTGTATTTTCAAGAACTGGGGAAAAAAGAGATAGATAGCCCAGAGGTAGGGGAAAGAGTCATCAATAAACTAAAAGAATGGGACGAAGTGGCTTATGTGCGATTTGCTTCTGTGTACAGGCAATTTAAGGATATAAATGAGTTCATGACAGAGTTGGAGGATATTCTCAAGTCGAGGAGAGAAAGGGAAAAATAGTATAGTAAGCAAGAGTTCGGCAATAATCGACCTGCAGAACGATCAAGACAGAGGTTATATAGGCCGTACTGGCACGGCTTTTTTCGATTTTTTTTCTTACCGATACCCAGCACCAAACTCCCGGCAGCGCTCATTATTTCAAGGAATTCAAACACTTGAAAACATCAAAGCAGCCTTTTTATGAATTTTTAAAAACTATGCCCTTAGGGCGTTGATTCTTTGCTTTTGTGTCATAATAGTCGGCAGCAAGTATTGTTGTTTCTTTTACAAGGGTCATGAGGAATTAGAAAGGAACTTATGACTTGTTGATTATTGTAGGTATTGTAAAATAAACTGTTTTTCGTATTAGAAGTTGAAAGTTGAATATGAAGTTTGATGGCTGAAAGCATGCAAGACAAAGATGTCAAGTTTATGAAGGAGGCTCTGCGGCAGGCCCGCAAAGGGCTGGGTCGAACCTCGCCTAACCCTGCTGTGGGAGCTGTCATTGTAAGAAAGGGTAAGATCATTGCTACAGGTCATCATAGGAAGGCCGGTCTGCCACATGCAGAAGTGGAAGTTTTGGGTGCTTTGGGGGGAAAAGCCCCTGGGGCCACCCTTTATGTAACCCTAGAGCCCTGTAATCACCACGGAAGAACCCCGCCATGCACGGAGGCCATTTTGAAAAGTGGGCTAAAGAGGGTGGTCGTCGGCATGAGAGACCCCAATCCTGATGTCAGGGGCGGTGGTTGTGAATATTTAGAGGAAAAAGGCCTTTCTGTTACTACCGGGGTTCTGGAAGCGGAGTGCCGTAGGCTTAATGAAGCCTTTTTGAAATTTGTTACTACAGGACTTCCCTTTGTTATGGTCAAGTCGGCCCTCACGATGGACGGATGGACAGGAACTGCAAAGGGACATTCAAAGTGGATCACAAATGAGAAATCGAGGAAATTCGTGCACCGTTTGAGGGACCGGGTAGACGCTGTACTTGTTGGTATTGGTACGGTGCTTTCAGATGATCCCCTTCTTACAGCGCGTCTTGGGAACCGCCGTGGCCAGGACCCATTACGAATTGTGGTTGATACCCATTTAAGGATACCGGCTAAGGCCAGGGTATTGAATCATGATTCCTCTGCGGAGACAATTGTAGTTGCAGGTTCCGGAATTTCTTCAAAGGATTTGAAACAATTTCAGAAAAACGGCGTTTCTGTGATAACATGTCCGGTGAAGTCCGGGAGGATTGACTTGGTGGCCTTAATGGGTATATTGGGAGAGAGGTTTATAACCAGTCTCTTAGTGGAAGGGGGTGCCTCGATTATCGGTTCCATGCTTAGGGAAAAATTGATAGATAAGTTTTTTATTTTTAAGGCCCCCAAAATTTTAGGAGGGGAAGATGGTATCCCGATGGCAGCGGGCCGAGGACCCGATAAGGTTGATCAATGTCTGCACCTGAAAGACCTGGAAGTCAGGCGATTTGGAGGGGATATTCTTTTTACAGCTTATCCGGATTACTGATGATGCTCGTTGTCCGTGGAACATAGCTAATTGAAGGTGATTTTCTGTTTTTGCAATGGACAACGGATAACTAACAACGGACTATTACAAATGTTTACCGGTTTGATTGAAGGTATAGGGAAAGTGAAGACCATCCGGCGTGTTGGTGATGATATGAGGCTTACCATTGCCCCGCTTTTCAAGATGGTCGACATACGGCCGGGAGACAGTATTTGTGTTGACGGTGTATGTCTTACTCTGACCGAAATATCGGAAGGGTCATTCACCATGGATGTCTCCGGAGAGACCATTTCACGCAGTACTCTGAGCCTGGTGAGACAAGGGCATGAGGTGAATCTGGAGAGGGCCCTGCGCTTTACCGATCGTCTTGGAGGGCACCTTGTATCGGGACATGTGGACGGGCTCGGAGAGATAATGAAAAAAGAACAAGCGCAGAGGTCATGGTTCTTCAGGATAGGAATTGATGAACGTCTTTCGCGTTATACAATTGAAAAGGGTTCCATCGCGGTGGACGGAATCAGTTTGACCATTAATCGCTGTGAAGATAGGTTTTTTGAGGTGAATGTCATCCCTCAAACCGGAATGCAGACCACCATTCTGAAAAAGAAGGTCGGGGATCTGGTCAATATTGAAACGGATTTAATAGGAAAATATGTGGAAAAATTTTTTTCAAGAGACAAATCGACCCAAAAAGAAAAAACAAGTTCGGGGATAAACATGGAAATGCTTATAGAAAAAGGATTCGGTGATTAAAATGCCAATTTCCAGAGTAGAGGAAGTCCTGGAAGACCTAAGAGACGGCAAGATGATAATCCTCGTGGATAATGAGGATAGAGAGAACGAAGGAGACCTGACCATAGCGGCTGAGAAGATTAGTCCTGAGGCCGTGAATTTCATGGCCAAATATGGCCGCGGCCTTATCTGTCTCGCCCTTAACCATGACATCGTGGAACGGCTGAAGCTCACTCCGATGGTTTACGACAATCGTTCTCCTTACAAGACAGCCTTTACGGCATCTATTGAAGCAAGGCACGGAGTCACGACCGGCATATCGGCAGCGGACAGGGCGCATACAATTTTGACTGCGGTAGCTGATGATGCCCGGCCGGAAGATCTCGTTCAGCCGGGACATGTTTTTCCCTTAAGAGCCAGAAGAGGGGGGGTTTTGTTCAGGACCGGACAGACCGAGGGATCAGTTGATCTGGCCCGACTTGCAGGTCTGAAGCCCGCAGCGGTGATCTGCGAAATTATGAAAGACGACGGAACCATGGCCCGTATGCCTGATCTGGCAGTTTTTGCAGAAAAACATGGTTTGAAGATCGCTGCGGTGGCAGATATCATTGAATACCGGATGCGAAATGAGTCGTTTGTTCATATGGTGGCAGAGACTATTTTACCCACTCCACTTGGAGAGTTCAGGGCCATTGCTTTTGCAAACGACATTGATGATTATGAGCACTTGGCACTTGTAAAAGGAGAGATCGATTCTGAAAAAGAAGTCATGGTGCGGGTGCATTCAGAATGCCTTACGGGTGATGTATTCGGTTCCTATCGTTGTGACTGCGGTGAGCAACTAAAAAGGGCCATGAAAATGGTTCAGGAGGAGGGCCTTGGAGTAATTCTATATCTACACCAGGAAGGCAGGGGTATCGGTCTTGCAAACAAGCTCAAGGCTTATGCTCTTCAGG
>CAZUHR010000124.1:0-9036 GCA_964620335.1 uncultured Desulfobacteraceae bacterium | reverse complement strand
TTCCCTTTTTATTGCCTCCTTAAGAGACTCGCCCACTTTCACAACACCGCCCGGCAAACTCCACTGGCCTTTCCTAGGTTCCTGTTTTCTCCGTACCAACAAAATGACCTCATCATCCATAATCACGGCTCCCACTCCCACGATTGGAAGCTCTGGGTATTCCCTTTTCAAAATGATATGGCCTATAAACACGGCAGCTTTACGTAAGTATTAAGGTGCTTTTTCGTATTGACAACTTTATGCAAATTTATTATTCTTTATCTGTTAATTATGAGGGAGAGAGCGAGTTTCTGACTAGCAATCTGAATCAAAGGCTTGCCGGTGAAAATACCTGTGAAAAAACCCCTGAAGCAGTGGCCCTGTAACAGGGGTTTTTTTTGTTTTGAAAGTACTGATTATCAAAACAATTAGGCCAAGCTAATGAAAAAGGAGGTGGTAGAAAGAATAAACATACTCTTTGGTCAAAATATATTTGGCTGGCGTTAACTTCTTAACCAAGGAGGTTATTATGGCCGAAAACGAACAAAAATCTGGATTGGATTTTCTAAAAAATTGGGGCGGTGGATTAACAACCTGGACTGAGAAATGGATTCCCGATGCCCTGGTCATCGTATGGATCCTTAGCATAATCACCTTTATTATGGCCCTTATCTGGGGAGATGTGGGACCTGCCAAAGCCGTACAGGCATGGGGAAAAGGGTTCTGGGTTCTTCTGCAATTCGCCATGCAGATGTGCCTGATCATGATGACGGGCTACATCCTCGCCTGCTCACCTCCTGTCAGGGCCTTGTTGAACGGTATCTCCGGCTGGGCCAACAAGGAAAAGCCGTGGCAGGCAATTATGATTATGGCCCTGTTTTCCATGCTCATCGCCTGGTTCAACTGGGGGCTTAGCCTGATCGGGAGCGCCATGCTGGCCTTGTACATTGTCAAAAACAACCCCAAGGTTGACTACCGTCTCCTTGTAGCTTCCGCCTATTTGGGTCTGGGATGTACCTGGCACTCAGGTCTCTCGGCTTCTGCACCCTTGCTGGTAAATACGCCTGACAACTTCCTCATCAAAGGCGGGTACCTGACCGAAACCATATCCACAACCCAAACAATATTTAGTCCTTTTAATCTCATACTGCTGATTGTCATCCTTGTAGTCGTAACAGCCCTTATGGCGCTCATGCATCCCTCCGAAGAGAAGACATTTAAGGTCTCCCCTGAATTAATGGACAGGCTTAAGCTGTATGAATCACCGCCAAAGCCGGAAAAATTTGAAAACTTCTCATCCTGGGCCAACTGGTGGTGGGGATGGAACCTCATCATTGCCATAGGCGGTTTCTGGTGGTTGGGATGGAAAATGAGTCAGGTTGGTTTTGCAAAAACCATTAACCTGAACAATATCAACCTGTTCTTTCTTATGTTAGGCGTTCTTTTCCACTGGAGGCCATGGAGCTTCCTGAAGGCCACAGAGGATGCGGGTAAGGCCGTCTGGGGCATCGTCATTCAGTTCCCGTTCTACGCGGGTATTTTCGGTCTATTCAAATACACCGCGCTGGCCACGGTATTTACCAAGGCATTTGTTGCAGTTTGCAGCGGAGGAACATTCCTGCTTATTACTTACTGGTACGCGGGATTGCTAAATTACCTTATCCCTTCAGGTGGATCAGAGTGGGCAGTGACAGCGCCCTATCTCCTGCCTGCCGCAAAGCAGTTAGGGGTGGCTGCAAATAAGACCGTCGTGGCTTATGCCTGGGGTGATATGATGACCGACATGATTCAGCCTTTTTGGGCCATTGCAATGCTTGCAGTAGCCAAGCTCGAGTTCAGGGAGATAATGGGCTGGCTTCTTCTGGTATTTTTTGCCTTCTTTATTATCACCTCCTGCGCTTTTCTGCTGTACCCGCTGTTTTAGAATGTTATTATAGATCATAGTTTTTTACGAATTAAGAGAAGGCCCCTTGAATAGGGGCCTCCTCATTTGAAAATAGTAACTACTCAGATAGGCTGGTTCATCCGGTTAATGAGTACACCTCAAGAGAACAAATGACTGCGCGGTTGAAGGTTGAAGCAGTCTTTTTGTAGTGACTGCCGGAAGGCCTTCGGCCCGGAGGGAATCGAAAAAAAGACCGCTTCAACCTTCCCTTCTGCCAATTTTATATCTGAACAGTCTTGCTGTACTCATTTACCGGATGATGCGCTGGGCGCTTAAACAGGATAAAAGGATTCACTTGATTTTTTTAATGCCTGTAAGTCATCTAGCTACCCTTAGGGCGAATAATCATAAAGGAAAGGCTGAGAAATGACTTCCATATACTACAAACCCGCCCAAGAGCTGGTGCAACTCATCCGGTCCAAACAATTGTCGCCAGTGGAACTAATGGAGGAAACCCTTAAAAGAATCGAGGCGATAAACCAGTCACTCAATGCCTTTGTCGCCATCCGGGCTGAACAGGCCATGGACGAGGCGAAGTTGATGGCAGAACGTATCGCCTCAGGTGATGATCCAGGCCCGTTAGCCGGAATTCCCATTGGTGTAAAGGACCTGGAAGATGTGAAGGGCCTTGTTACCAGCTTTGGTTCCATCCCTTTCAAAGACAATCTGGCACTGCAGGATTCTGTTCAGGTGGCCCGGCTCAAGGTGGCAGGGGCAATTGTGGTGGGCAAAACAAATACTCCGGAATTTGGATTTACGGGTTTTACAAAAAACAGGCTCTATGGCGTGACACGGAACCCCTGGAACAAAGAGCGTACACCGGGTGGGTCCAGCGGCGGCTCGGCTGCAGCAGTCGCATCAGGCATGGTTCCTTTAGCGTCCGGATCCGATGCAGGTGGCTCAATCCGTATTCCGGCCTGCTATTCAGGATGTTTTGGCTTAAAGCCCTCCAATGGACGCATCCCTTTAGCCCCAATGCACTTGCTTTATATGAGCGGTGTATTGACCTTTGGTCCCTTGAGCAGAACAGTGAATGATGCTGCCCTTTACCTGGACTGTGTTGCAGGATATCACCCTTCCGATCCGGGCTCCCTGCCCCCTCCGGGTATTTCCTACGTGGAGTGCCTGGATAAACTTCCGGCAGGCTTGAGGATAGGCTTCAGCCCTACCTTAGGATATGCCCTTGTCCAGGAAGATGTAATGGCCCTGGCAGAACGGGCAGTAAAGACTTTTGAAGACATGGGGCATACAGTTGAGGTCTGGGAAGGAGAAATACCTGAGGTGAGTCAAGCCTGGTCTGACCTCACCGCATGTGATATTTATGCCCAGGTTCATAAAGACCTTGAAAATATCCGTTCTGAAATGGGAAGGACACTTGTGACATTTCTGGATTATGCAAAAGGCCTTTCAGTGAACGACTACGTAAGAATTCAGGAAATTCGTAAAAACCTCAATGAGGCCCTGAAAGAATTTTTCGATCGCTTTGACCTCCTCCTGACCCCCACCATGCCCACCGAGGCCTTTGCTGCCAAAGGTCCGCCCCCCAGTGAGATTAATGGACACCCAATCCCCATTCTCTTTGCGGTTGCCTTTACCTATCCATTTAATTTGTCAGGCCACCCGGCAGCCACTGTTCGCACGGGACTTACGAAAACAGGCCTGCCCGCAGGACTCCAGATCATCGGAGCCAGACACCGCGATGATCTTGTCCTCCAGGCCGCCCATGCATATGAACAGGCACGTCCATGGAACGACCACTGGCCTGATATCTGAGTGGACATAAGAGATCCCGACAAACAACAGAATATGAATCAAAAACTACAGCTCTCGTTTAGAATCCCCTCCACGAAAACGGAAGTCGCGATCTAAGTCTCTTAAGCTCCTCATCGCATGTGAGATTGTAATGTATGGGTGTAATTGTGATCCAGTTTTCCTTCAGGGCCCTGGAATCCGTATCTACACTTCCGTTTTCGACAGGTGTTTCTCCCGTAAGCCAATAATAGACATTTCCTCGCGGGTCAGTGCGACGTTCAAAGTGTTCCTCAAACCTAGAGACTCCCTGCCTCGTCAAACGCACGCCTGTTATCTTATCAGCAGACACAGCAGGGATATTGACAATAAGAGCAGTTCCCTTTTTCAGGCCGGTTTCTACAATGAACCGGATAATCTCTTTTGAAAACTGGGCTGCAAAATCAAAATCCGGGTTCTGTCTTTTATTAAGGGATATTGCGGCTGCGGGCACCCCTAAGAAAGCCCCTTCGGTGGCGGCGGAGACGGTGCCGGAATAAAGTATGTTGACCCCCACATTGGCCCCCGGGTTTATTCCGGAAAGGATGATATCCGGGGGTCTTTCAAGAAGTTCTTGCAAGGCAATTTTTACACAATCTGCCGGCGTCCCCGTGACTGCAAGGCCATAAAATGAACCGTTTTTGTAAATGTCTTGGACCCTAAGCGGTGAGGTCAGCGTAATTGCGTGTCCCACTGCACTCATTTCCGACTCTGGAGCCACGATGTCCACATCATGATCGGATTTCAGTGCCTCATGAAGAGCGAAAAGTCCCGGAGCATGAATCCCGTCATCATTGGTCAAAAGGATTCTCATCTTTTCATATAACCTTTCTGAAATTCTCACTTTTCATTGCTTATCAGCCTGATCTTTTGTATATTGACAGGCATTAAGCCGCCGGATAAAAAAATAATCCAGCTTATAATATATACGTTTTACCGGTCTAGAATCCTGTTGGGGAACCGGTTCTATTTGGAGGCTGATGGAAAATCTCCAGATACAAGGCCTCCGAAATCCCGAGGAATGAGGCGTACATAGAAGTACGCCGCAGTGACGAGGGATGAGGATAACGCAGTAGCTGGGGGTTTTCCGACAGCCTCCTAGGATGATAAACTGACCGCTCACGGCCACATAACTCTTTCATTTCTAAATGATCCACCATGAAAAAGTCAAACCCTTAAACATTCCGTTAGAAAACGCCGTTACGTTAACAATTGGAAAAAATACAAAAACAAGGTCACTTTGAGTTGAAAAAGCGGAAGCCAATAGATGTACACGAAAAAGAACTCCGTACGCTGCTAAAGTTCAGTTCCATTATCAACTCATCGTTAAAGATTGAGGATGTGCTCAATCATGCTATGCAATGGGCCGAGGAATTCATGGATGCAGAGGCCAGCACCGTCTATGAACTAGATGAAGAAAAGGGCGAAATTTTTATTCGGATTGCCAGAGGAAGCAAAAAGGAGCCCGTAAAACTGATTAGACTTAAACTGGGAGATGGAATAGCCGGTCGAGTAGTACAGACAGGTCGGCCCGTGGTGATCCAGGACACGCGCAAGGAAAAGAACTTCAGCAGAAAATATGATACTAAAACCGGATTTGAGACCAGATCCATGGTCTGCGTGCCACTGATTTTAAGAGACAAGACCATCGGTGCCCTTCAGGTGCTCAACAAGAAATCACAAAAGTCATTTGTTGATTCCGACCTGGAGCTATTAACGACCATGTCCCAGCAGATTGCCGTGGCCTTGGATAACGCAAAACTATATCATCGGCTCGAAAAAAAATTCGAACTGACCGAAAGCGAGCTTAAGGAAACCCAAGAAAGACTGATTCGCTCGGAACGCCTTGCAGCAATGGGCCATCTTGTACAGGGAGTAGCGCACGAAATAAGAAACCCGGTGACCACCATTGGCGGCTTTGCCGGAAGACTGGAAAAAGAGCTCAAAGACCGCCCGAAACTACAAAAATACATTTCCTTTATTATAGAACAATCGGAAAGACTTGAAAACATTGTCAAACAGGTTCGAGAATTTTCCGATATTCTATCGGCCACACTTGAGACAGGCGGAATCACAAGTGTCCTGGATCAAATTATTGAAAAATATAAGCCTCTCGCCCAAAAACAGGACATTGTATTCTCATTCCAGATAGACAGAGGGCTGCCGCTTATCAGAACGGACCCTGCCCAGTTAATGTTGGCACTGACCAACGTTATGGAGAATGCCCTTGACTCCATGCCGGATGGTGGAAACCTAACACTCACGGCCAAACTGGAAGGAAATTACATAAAGATCGACATCCTTGACACCGGGTGCGGTATTGCCCAGAAAGATCAGGCTTCCGTTTATGATCCGTTTTTTACGTCCAAGACCCGGGGAGCCGGTCTTGGATTAACTATGGTCCATCAAGTCGTAATGAATCACAACGGAGAGATTGAAATCCAAAGCCAAGAAGGAAAAGGAACGCGGGTTACGCTCAGCTTTCCCGTCAGGCAATAATACAGAAAAAGCCCAATACTGACATTGGGCAAGGGTGACGATCCGGACAGGCGGAAGGATAAGCACGTGGCCTTGGAGAACATTTATAACTACCATTCATCATGGAGGAAAACGTCATGACAAAGAGGTCAAAAGGTCGTAACTGGTGGTGGCTGTTGCTTATTTTGGCACTTGCGGGACTCGGCTACTACCTGTACGCGCAAATGGAGCCGGATCAGAAAAAAAAGTTAGTCCCTGAAAAAGTCACGCCGCTCCAGCCTGAGCGCCTCATGCAAAAAGAACCGAGCACAGCGAAAGTCGAAGAAGGAAAACCAGAGAGTTCCCCTGTCCCAACCAAAGAGGAGCCCCCGCTGAAACCATCCCCCGAAGAAGATTACTGCACCAAAATTGAAAAGGAAATGGTAGAGTTTTTTCATTACCTGGACCACAAGCGTTACGTCAAATACCTTGATCCTGACGGGGACAGTTATACGCGGTTTAAAGACATGCTCAAACGATGCTCGGACCACCCGCCTATACCGGCAGGGGAGGGCACCGATCCCAAAATCATAATAAAAAACCTGTACCACTTTTTCCGCGTGCTGGGCCGCAAAGACCTTAAACTAATCCGCGAAGTCATGGCTAACGAGCAGGACTCCATGGAGTACATCCTGGCAATGCTTTATCGATGGATAACTCTTGATAATCGATGTCCTGATCCTGAAGTCCTGAGGCCTTCCTCGGCACAGCGATATCAATATGCCGGTTTTTTCCTGAATACCACCGGGGGAAGGGCCTATTTATTCCGAAGAACGCAAAGCCTTAGGCTACTTGCCAATTATTACTGCGTATTGATTGTCCACGATGCAGACAAAAAGGGCGAAAACAGTTACGGCATAGATGTCTTGCCATATATCGCACCTCTTAAAAAAGAGATCGGTCTCTATTCTGAATTAGATCTTCAACGGGAATACCTTGCGAGGCTCAATCGAATCGAGGAGTTCTACAATGAAAGAAGGTAATACTTAGTCACAAAAAACACAACACCTAACACCCCGCTCTTTTTGTGAAGAGTGGGGTTTTGTCTTTTAATCGAGCAAGTTATCAAAAATGATCAAGAAATTCAAAGGGACAACTGTTTAATGGCCGGGGACAATGAACAGATGAGATACAAACTCGAGCGCAAGGGTACGGCGGTGGGTGTAGGCTGGTTTTCATGTATTCCCGAAAGAGGACTGAATTTTAAAAAGGCATTTGAGTATATCAGCAAACACCCAAATGACCAGTTTATGCACAAATACCTCCTGGAGCTGGCAGCTAAACTGGAACCAGATAAACTGAAATCCCTCATTCAAGAAGGACAAAAAAAGGGCAACCTACATCTTCTAACCATCATGTACGAGACCTGTATTCTTAACGTCAGATACCATCACTTGATAAAGGCGTTCGAGGCGGTTGATATCAGAGAACTGGCCCAAAATACCCCGCTCATTTATATCCCGTGGTCTATGGTAAAAAACACTGATAAAATCATTTACTGGCTCAGGCAGTTTTCGCGAAACGCCAACATGCACTGCCCCTTACCGTCTTCGGAGGAAATGGAATTCCCCATGCCTTTTGACCGGGAGGCCATCAAACAATGGGAAAACAGTATTGTCACCATTCAGGAAATTTCCTCGCCCCGGATAACTTCCAAAGCAATTTCGCACGGCACTGCCTCCAAAGAAACGGCCAAAAAAATCACCAAAAAACTTGAGTATCTCGGAATCCTTACTGGTTGGGAAACCAGACCCGATACAACCATAAGCCCCTATGCCATTGAAAGACCGTGGATCCTGGATGTGACGGTTAGAAACGGCAGAAACCATTGGCAGTTAACCGGCAATCCGATAAGCTATGGCCGTGGCCTAAACATACATCAAGGTCGTGTCTCCTGCGTAATGGAGGCGGTAGAACGGCATTCGGCATTTGCGAGTTTTGATTCAGGCCTTGCCCTCGGATATAAAAATGACTATGCCCTCATCAAAGCCAAGCATGAAGATCTCATAAAAAAGGGATTTGAAGCCTTGGATCCAAATGACATGTGCCTTGAGATCCCTTATCAAAATGATGAACTGCATTGGGTCCTGGCAGAACAAATGGACCAAAAGGGGAGCCATCCTATTTATGTTCCGGCACAGATTGTGTTTCTGTTTTCCAATCTGGATGAAATAAGCATAACAAGCGGTCTTCCCTCAAACGGCCTGGCCGCCGGCCGTACTATACAGGAGGCCAGGTTAGGCAGTCTTCTGGAGGTCATCGAACGGGATGCTGAAAAGGTTGTGCCGTATTCCGGAGATAACTGTTTTCTCCTGGAATCGGAAGATCAAAAGGTTTCGGAAATCATTGATAGATGCAAGCAGAAGGGCATTCAGATCCAGTTTCTAGATATCACCTCGGAATTTGGCATCCCCTGTTACAAGGCCTTTATTCAGGGACCCGGGGGCATAATCCTCAAAGGTTCTGGGGCCCATCTGGACGGCAAGCGCGCGGCACTTGCCGCAATGACCGAAATCCCCTATCCCTATCCTTTCTGGTTCGGATCCACGCCCGCAGCTGAAGGGGTTTCTTTGTTGGAATTTGAAGCCCTGCCAAACTACTCGTCCGGTGATACAGCCCAGGATCTGCAGCTTTTAGAAAAACTTCTGATCAAAAACGGCTATAGCCCCATCTATATTGATCTTACAAGAGAGGATCTGGATATTCCGGTCGTAAAATGCCTTGTCCCGGGTCTGGAGATCATGACGGTCCTTGACCGCTTCTCACCCCTCAACATCCGGCAGTTCGGGCATTACCTGAAAGCCTAT
>CAZUHR010000123.1:0-9049 GCA_964620335.1 uncultured Desulfobacteraceae bacterium | reverse complement strand
CTGCTTCTGGAAAATTATCCCCGATGTAATAGCCAGGTTGAGTTAAAACGCGGGATGGGCTTAGGGAATGAGGTTGCAAGGATATGAAGACGCCAGAATCGAATAACAGTGTAGCCCCAGGAAAGTTAAAAAGCAGTCAGGATTTCCTGCGGCAGAGATTGACTCATTTCGGTCTTACTATGATTGTTATGGGCATCTGTTTTCCCTTGTATTACCTGGGTCTTTTCGGGACAGTGGACGGTCCGCTTAACCCTGCACGTTTGGGCACGTCACTGGCCGGCATAGGTATTGCGAAGATCCACATGCTGGCCCTCTTCATATCCTTACTAATTATCGCTGTCACATGGAACTGGATTTATAACTGGGTGAGTCTCCTTAAGGGATCCCGCTTGACCTGTATAAAGAAAGTGGACAATGAAGGTGACGTCTGCGGAGCTCTGGTATCGCGAAAAAAGGTTTTAAACAAAAAGACCGGAATAGTGATTCCCCGGTATGAATGCATTAATGGGCACAAACTCCCCGAAGCGCACTTTCATCCCGTTAAAAAGGGAACATTAGGCCATACTTTATGGGTTATTTCACTCCTGTTTTGCGTCATTATTTTTTTCTTGTCCTGAGTTTGAATCTGTTCTGATTTCATGGTATCCTAATAACTGTTCGCCAGCATGACGGAAAATTGATCACATTCGTCATTTTTGTTTGCGAAGGCGGGAGCCCACATACATTGCACGGAGTTGTTAGGAGGTTACCGATTTAGATGGAATGAGAGCCGCGGGTAGCGGTTGAATACGATACTGCTGCAAATGGGCGATAGACGCGTAACCGGTTATATTTCATTCCAGCGGCTTAAAGGAGAGATTCGTTTTGGACGAAAAAATTCGTGTGCTGCTTGTAGATGACGAAGAGCAGTTTGTAATAAATATGGCCAGGATATTGAAGGTCAGAGGATTTGATGTATCAACTGCCTTCAGCGGATTCGATGCAGTGGATGCACTTAAGAATGAAGTCGGATTTGATGTGGTGATACTTGATGTCAAAATGCCAGGTATGGACGGTGTAGCCACTCTTGGGGAGATAAAAAAATGGGCCCCTGATACGGAAGTCATTATGCTCACAGGCCATGCCACGGTTTCTTCGGGCACCCAGGCTATGCGCAAAGGTGCATATGACTACCTGATGAAGCCCTGCGATATAGAGGACCTGGTGGAAAAAATAAATGAGGCATATGAGGCGGAGAGCATCAAACGCCATCCGGTCATGTGGCCCCGGAAGATGGTAAGAGAAATCACCCTGCATTCCTTGAAGAAACTGTTGCCTGAAGACCCCCTTGCCAAGGCATTGAAGGTGATGGCGCGGCAGACCGGGGGGGAGGCCGTAGAAGAGATATACATACTGGACAATCAGGATTTTCCAAGAGGTGTTGTCACAAAAAGGGACCTTTTAAATGAGGCCCAAAACGCCAATCCGGAAGTATCCATCACCTGGTCCGATCTTTTGGAAAATCCGCAATGGCTCCCTCAAAAAAAGTTAAGCCGGATCATGCGGCCTGATCCAATAACTATCAGGGCAAATGGGCACCTTACTGATGCGGCCCAGCAAATGATAATGAATAATGTCCGGTGCATGCCTGTTCTAAGGGGAGGAAAGGCGATCGGCATTATTAAGATGCAGGACGTTTTTCAATATGTGGAACATGAAATAGAATAGTTCCCAGGAGGTTTACCAAGGCATGTTAGACTTAGCAGACAGGTTTACTAAAACACAGGAAAAGGACTTTCCCTATTTCCGCCATGTTTGGAAGAGGGTCGTGCTGGCCCTCATGGCGGCCTCTTTCATTCCACTCGTTTTAATCGGCGGGGGTATGTACTACTATGCCACATCGGCCTTGAAAGAAAAAACTCTGGCTGCACTCCGCATGGAAGTGATTAGCCATAAGGAGGCCATTGATGAGTTTTTAGCTGAACGTACTATGCACCTGAGAGTGCTGTCTGCAAATCTTGACCTGAGTAAGCTGACCGCTCCCGGGGTCCTGGAGACCGCTTTTTTGTCTTTGCGTTCACCGGACGGCAGACCGTGCTTTGCGGACCTGGGTGTTATTGACGACCAGGGAATTCATCTGGCCTATGTTGGACCTTACGACTTGATTTCCAAAAACTACAAGAACGCCGAGTGGTTCAAGGCCGTAATGGAGAATAATGTCTATGTAAGTGATGTGTTTTTGGGTTTCCGGGATGTTCCGCATTTTATAATCGCCGTCAAACAGGTCACCAGCAGGAGGTCCTGGATAATACGAGCTACCGTAGACACCGCGTATTTCGACAGCATCACATCCGAAGCCCGAGGCAAAAGGAGCATGGATGCGTTCCTAGTTAACAGAAACGGGATTTTTCAAACCAGTCCTCGCATATCCGGGAAGCTGATGGGGCAGTCGGAATTCAAGCGTCTGGAACGTTTCGAGGGCGTCAAGTTAGAGGAGATTCAGGGCCAGATCCGAGCGACAACCTGGCTTAGCAAAGTTCCCTGGCTATGTGTCGTGAGAATTGATCAGGATGATATCTTTGAAGCATTGCAGCGCGTCCGCAGAATCGGCATTTACGTCTTTGTGTTGGGAGCTATCCTTATTGTTTTTACAGTACTTTTGACAACCAATCAATTGGTCTCGATACTGGAGGCAAAACGCAGAAGCATCCGGTTTTTGGATCAGCAGCTGCGCCGTACCAGTTACATGGCATCGTTAATGGAGTTGTCTCACGGTTTTTTTCGGGAAATAAACGATACCTTGGCTAATATAGACATAGCCGCCACATGGATTCAGGATCTGGCTGTCAAAGGAGACTTGAAGGAAATTGAAAAGGACCTGGACCAGATCAAGTCCGAGGTGTCCCGCAGCCGGAAATCAATCGATAAATTCATAAGATTTATGAGGCCGGATGAACCTGCAATAATAGATGTAAATGTTAATGAATTACTGAATGATCTCATAGAATTTCTGGGCAGTGAACTCCGTTTGAAGAAAATTAGGGTAAAAAAAGATTACGAGGATAATCTTCCAGGTATCAGAAGTGATCATTCAAAACTGCGCCAGGTTTTCCAGAATATAGTTTTGAATGCCATGACCGCTGTGGAAAAAGATGGTGAAATCAGCCTCACGACCCGTGCTGTTCAGAACGGTGTGGCAGTGACTATCGCGGATAACGGGCCGGGTATCCCGGAGGAAAACATGGAAAATATCTTTGATCCTCTTTTTACAACCAAACCGGAGGGCGCGGGATTGGGGCTCTCCATATGCCTTAATATTCTGCAAAGATTAGGGGGTCACATATCTGTAAAAAGTGAACCGGAAAAAGGGGCCGTTTTCACTGTTGAACTTCCTTTACACATAAAACTTACCGGTAAATAGTTGTCATAGGCATTTGTTCAGATTCCATGTATCTTCAGGTTTGCAAAAATTGACTGTTTTCGATTCAAAAATTTTGACTAACAGCTCTTAAATTAGTCAATAGCCAATAGCCATCAATCAGTTCCTCTGAACCCGTCGCGCATGATTAAAAGAGAAAATATTAAGCAGGCCATCGATGCCATTTCGAAAAGAGAGCCCGAGATAGGTTATTCACTGGATGAGATGCTTGGAACCGGCAAAATAGATATACCCTCTCAGGCTGATGTTTCCCCAAGGGGTGAAGACCTTTATTTCTTTTTTGATAAAGAAAAGGTCTCGATAAACAAGTTCCTCTATTTCAACGAAGGCAGTGTACCAATTGAACAAGGGCTCCTAATTAAATATGGCGAGATGATTAAAAGGCAGGAGCTTCTAAACAGAACGGGGTCCTCTGATTATAAGCAGTTTGTCATTGAGATTCGTAAGGCAGGCCTCAAATTTATGGTCACACACGAGATAGATTATGTTTTGGCGCGTCTAAGGAAAAGTCAGGGAATGCCGGAAAAAGCTCAAAGGAACGAAGGCCTCATTTCATTTCTTAAAAAAGTCAAACAAGAGACACGGGCCCTTGAGAAATGCGACGGTGGTAATGATCCCGCTGTATTATATAAAGGAATCATTGATGAAGGCACGCCCGCCTGTTTCATGTGCTTTCCCTTCTGCATGGACAGTCTGATGCAGGTAGCAGATATGAACTTGGAATTTTTTCATGTGCGGTTTCTCTTGAAGTGTTTGGTAAGGGGGTTGGAGAAAAACCTGTTTATGTGCCTGGTGGAAGGGAAAGTACTTGGGTTGGTCTATCTGACTTTAAAAAGGCACATGTTTTACAAGGGTCTTGAAATAGAGTTTATCTCTACATTGCGTGGCAAGACCGGCAATGAAAAGGAACCGACTACCAAGGTTCCAAAAGGTGTAGGAGCCTTTTTGGTGGCCGGAGTCTGGATGTTGTGGAAAACCGGGCCCGCGAACTTTAAAGAGATCTACCTCAATTCAGAGATCGGGTCCAGGCAATTCTATGAGGCGGTGGGGTTTCAATCCCGGGGGCTTTCGGGTTATGTGTTAAAAGCTCCTAAAGGGCAACTTGTGAAGACCATATTGATTATGGCAAATAACTGTGAGGATCCTGGAAAGGGCATTATTGATGAGATCAGGACGATTATCAAAAGACAGATAAAACTCCTGCGGAAAAAGGCAAGGAATGAGAAAGAAAAATCAGAAAGATTAGCGGTGATTGACACGGTTAAAGAGTGTCTGAAACCAACTTCGCATCCGGAGTTTGTTGAAACAGTGTTTAGTGAACTGAACAAATGCGGAGAAAAAATACCAGAATCGAGAGAACTTATTAACTTTGCATCAGAAGATGGTTCCGGTGGTAAGTAGGCGCATGCATAGTCATAAAAAAGGTTTGGAATAATTCTATCAGTGTCTTATGCCGAATGATTCCACCGGACCATAGCAATATTCTCTCCTATCAGGAGAAATTAGATTCTTTTTCTGAAAATTTATCTTATATGCAGCCGCTGATTATCATTAAGGACGACCGGTTCACACAACATCTGGAAAATGTTCCTCATCTGGAGAATGCCGGGCGAGTCAAAGCGATCCAGTCCGTATTTAATAACCCTTCCCTCAAGGGAAAGTGGATAGAGGCGATACCGAGGCTGGCTTCAGTGGAAGAACTTGCCTTGGTGCACACGTCTGATCATATAGAACGCATAGCGCAAAGCTCAGGAAAGCCGCTTGCCTCTTTTGATCTGGATACCCAGACAACCGCAAAATCCTATGACGTAGCACGGCTTGGAGTAGGGTCGGTCTTTAGCCTTATTGATGAAATCTGGAGCGGCAAGGCAGGAAGAGGTTTTGCCTGTATCCGACCGCCCGGTCATCATGCGGAGCCGGACAAGGCCATGGGATTTTGCCTTTTTAATAATGTGGCACTGGGTGCAAGATATTTAAAGGAAAATTATTCTGTCGGCAGAGTAATGATTGTGGATATTGATGTGCATCACGGAAATGGAATCCAGTCCGCCTTTTATAATACGGACGATGTCCTGTACGTTTCCCTGCATCAATTTCCTTTTTACCCGGGAACTGGCAATTTTGGCGAAGTGGGTCAGGGAAAAGGGGAGGGATATACAGTTAATGTTCCCTTGGGAAAAGGGCACGGGAACAGGGATTTTGCAGGAATAATTTATTATTTGCTTAACCCCTTAGCCGAGGAATATCATCCGGAAATTATCCTTGTATCATGCGGTTTTGATCTTTACCAGCACGACCGCTTGGGTGGGATGTATGTCACACCGGAGGGTTACGCCCTGATGACCTTCTTTCTGCTCGATATCGCACAAAAAGTGTGTGACGGTCGAATCGCCTTCATTATGGAAGGAGGATACAGTCTGAAAGGAATCAGGGAATGCGGCCTTCGAGTAATGCAGGAGCTGTGCGAAGTGCCCACTTTGACCAGGGATAGGATTGAAAAAGTTACAAGGAACGCCTCTAAGAGATTATCCGCAATTGAAAAAGTGATAGAGATCCAGAAAAAGTACTGGAAAACTCTCCGGTAAGAGCTATCCCCTTGACGTGAAACCCGGCTCTGACCGAATCGAAAACCTCAGTGATCACCTTTTGTCACCTTTAAGTTTACACCTTTAATTTAACTCCTGGGTTGAGAATGAAAAAAGCCATAAAAATCAATAAGTAAACAGCTGTTGCCCGGCAATGTCTTTGGGATTCAGTTTGGCATATATATTGAATAAATTAAAAGTAGAGGCTGCTTGCTTTAATAAAAGTAACCTTAAAACATAAAATTAAAAGTACTTGTTTTGAGGGATAGATTTTTCAAGATGGCGGAAGATAGGGAAATAAAGGGTAGCACTTATGTTAATGATGTCGAGGTGCTCAGAGAACGGCAGAAACATTACTATGCAAGATTTTTTCGCAGATTCGCTTTTCTGATAATAGTATGTTTTCTGATCCCTCTGCTTTTTGTGGGATGGGGAATAAATTTTTACTATACCAGATTCGCTAAGGAACGAATGACCAATTCCTTTCACGCCCAGGTGGAAAACCATCGAAAGATAATTGAGCTGTTCTTAAAGCAGAGAAGCTCCAAACTGCAATTAATCGCCCACACTCATTCCAAGGAATATCTTGGAGAGGTGTCAAATCTCGCAAGTGTTTTTGAAATGATAAATCTGGAAAGCTCGTCTTTTAGCGATCTGGGATTAATAGACGGATATGGCAGGCACCTGGCTTACGTCGGCCCCTACGATCTGATGGATAAAAACTATTCCGAGGCCTTCTGGTTCAAGCAAGTCATGGAAAAAGGCCTTTATGTGAGCGACATGTTTATGGGGTTTCGCAAAATCCCTCATTTTATTATGGCCGTCACCCGGCAGGAAAAAGGGGAGAGGTGGATTTTAAGGGCAACAATTGATACCGAGGTTTTCCGTTCCCTCGTCGAAAATGTAAGGATCGGCAAGACCGGAGAAGTATATCTATTGAACAGACAAGGAGTTTTTCAAACCAGTCCCCGGTTCAGGGGAAAGATAATGGAAAGGGCCCCTTTTTCACCCGAGCCTGTACATGAAGGTACCAGGATTCGCATTCTTGAGGGCGGAATAGATGAACAAAAACAGCGTATTCCGCGCCGTATAGTGGCCCAGACATGGCTCACAGAACCCTGCTGGATGCTGGTGGTAACTCAGGATTACTCCGAGGCATTCAGTGAGGTAAACCACGCTAATCATGCAACATTGATTTTTCTCTTTCTTAGCGCGATAGCCATCTTGATCATTACTGTTATTATCACAAAACATATGATTGAAGTTATTAAGAGACGTGATGTGGAAGCGGACCAGTTGAACAGGCAACTCATGCAGGCAGGCAAGTTGGCCTCCGTTGGAGAGCTTTCCGCTGGTGTAGCACATGAGATCAACAACCCCTTAGCCATTATTCTCACTGAGAGGCAGATCCTGCTTGATCTTATGGGGCAAACACCGACCCTCGACGGAGATTTCAGAGAGGCACTGTTGGAATCCCTGTCTCAGATTGATGTCCAGGTGCAGCGCTGTAAGCGTATAACGCAAAACTTGCTTAGGTTTTCTCGGCGCACAACGTCGGTCATTGAAACCGTGGACCTGAATGAATTTGTAAGAGAGGTTATCGAACTTATGGAAAGGGAGGCCAAGACAAGCGGTATTAAGTTTATCCCGGATCTGGAAGAAGGCCTGCCCCCGATCTTAACAGATCCATCACAACTCCAACAGGTATTTCTAAACATGATCAACAATGCAATAGATGCCCATGAGGGCAAGTCCTATGGTAGCATTCATATCAGCACACGCTCAGATGATCACGCCCGGGGCGTGCAGGTGGTATTCGCCGATACGGGGTCGGGAATTTCGGATGAGAACCGGGAAAAAATATTTGATCCGTTCTTTACAACCAAGCCTGTGGGAAGAGGAACCGGTTTAGGACTATCTATATGCTACAGTATTATTAAACGCCTTGGAGGCGATATTGCCGTCCAGAGTGAAGTGGGGAAGGGAACTGTATTCACCTTATTTCTTCCCTACAGTCCTCCGCCCGATTTAATGGAAAGCATAAATAATGTTACTGAAGTATAAGGAGGAATCAAAATGAAAGGGTCAAGGATACTACTGGTAGATGATGAAATTGTCTTTACCACTAACATGTCGAAGCTTTTGACGAACCGGGGATATAAAGTAACGGCTGTCAATAGTGGGGACAGCGCTATTCGCGCACTTGAGGAAAAGGATTTCGACGTTGTGGTGCTGGATTTGAAAATGCCGGGTATGGACGGGATCACCACGTTAAAAGAGATCAAAAAGCTGGATCTTTTCACAGAGACGCTCATCTTGACCGGACACGGATCCATTGATAGCGCCATGGAGGCCATCAAATTGGGTGCGTACGATTATCTGACCAAGCCGTGTGAAATTGATGAACTGGTGGCTAAGCTTGAAGGGGCATGGGAAAAAAAGGACGGTGAACAACAAAAAGATATGCAGGAAAAAATCCAGAAGGTGGTGGAATCCCCTAAATCGGCTTTCAGCCTTTTCGAAAAGAAAAAATCCAGGAAATGAAAGAGTATCAAGTATTCTTTAAAAATGTTTTGTTTAAATCTTGAGATCAGGTGCGATAAAAAGTTTGATTTTTAAAGGAATGCAATGTTATCATGCAAATAATGAATGACAATTCATTCATTGTTCTAAAATATAACCTATTGGATTGTTTGGACGATTTTGGCGGACTCGTAAAAAGTCCGTGTCATTAACTTTTAATAAAAACTGAGGTGCGGGGTGTCGTAAGCAAATTTAGTCGAATTGGCATATCATTTGTGACTTCCAAAACAAGGAGGTGTGGAAAATGGAAGCTAAAGCAGGTCAAGTTGAGTCGGTTTATATGGAAAGAAGGGTCTTTGACCCACCCAAGGTGTTCGTGGAAAAGGCCTACATAAGGAGCATGGAAGAATATGAAAAGCTCTATAAAAGATCCATCGAGGACCCTGAGGGGTTCTGGGGGGAGATGGGCGAGGAGCACCTGGACTGGTTCGAAAAATGGGATGGACCGGTGGAGGAATACAGT
>CAZUHR010000122.1:0-9063 GCA_964620335.1 uncultured Desulfobacteraceae bacterium | reverse complement strand
TTGAAAAGGGCCGTGGAACATCATCTTTTGATCGAAGTGAAGCGCAATTACCAGAAAGACCTGGAAAACTTAGTCAGAAAGAGAACCAGTCAATTACAATCCCTGAACGATGACCTTCGAAATCTGCTTGCACTCGATCAGAAAGTTAACAAGATGATGGTATTCGATGAACGGATAAATGAGTACCAGAACAATATATTATCTCGTTTCAAACCGGATACGGCGATTCTTGTACTGTATGACAACCAGAACGACTCCTTTAAGAAACCATGGATATTCACCAGAGACTCTGCAAAAGTTAATGTTCCTGAAGACGATTCAGTATTATCCCAGCGGAAATTCTATTGCGAGAAGAATGGCAGTAAAGGAGATACTGATGAAAAACTCCGCCTGAACCCAAATGATTTATCGTTTTTCTTGAGTCGTTTGGAACATGAGGTCTTTTTGGGTTATTTCTATCTCGGTTTTGAAAAGGGTATCTCATCTGAACTTGAAAACACGCTGAAAATCTATAGCACAAGTCTTGAAACGATGCTCTACAGCAACTATCTTGTAAAGTTTCACCAGCGAGAGATGGAGACCATGTTTCTTTCAGGCATAAAGACCATCTCCGATACTGTGGAAGCCAACAGCCCGTTTACACGCAAACACAGCGACAGAGTTGTCAAGATAGGTGAAATGTTGGCGAACAAGCTTGGTTTTTCGTATGAACGCAAATACACTTTGAAGATTGCCTGTATATTGCATGACATCGGGAAGGTGGGAGTAGAAAACAGAATTCTTAACAAGCCGGGAGAGCTGACTGAAGAAGAAAAGGAAATTCTACAGCAGCATCCCGTAGTGGGAGCGGGTATTGTAAAAGGATTGTACGGTTTTAAGATAGACTATATTATTCGAAGCCACCACGAACGATGGGACGGTGATGGATATCCGGACGGATTGAAAGGAGAAGAAATTCCCCTGGAATCCAGGATTATCTCAATAGCTGATTCATTTGATGCGATGGGTTTTGCACGGCCTTACAGGGAAGGTGGGCCCCTCTCGAGAGTGATGTCCGAGCTTAAGGAAAATGCAGGCACTCAGTTTGACCCGAACCTTGTTGATATATTCATTGAATGGCTTGAAGAGCACCCATCCATATTGCAGGAGATTGAATTTGCGGAAGAGGTTGGCTGAAATCCCTGGCCTATAATGTCACGCCTTATACAGTCTACTAAGGAGTCGATTTTCAAATCTCTTCCCGTCAGAAAAACAACAAAAAAGTAGGTGCCGTCTATTCCCTCTATGTAACCTGCCTGTGTCCTGATACCCTTAAGACTGCCGGTTTTAAAAAATACGTTGTCTTTCTTCATTAATATATGTCTATACGGCTCGAATCGCTTCAGGATAGTCAGCATGTCCAGGGCTGAAACACGGTTCTTCCTCGAGATCCCGGACCCCTCGACAACTGTAATGTTTCTCAGAGCAAGTTCTTTTCCGGCATAGTCATTAACTACGCGAACCCCCTTGGACAAGGTGCCGGGCGGGCAATATACCCGGGCGCCTAAGGCAATAGTGATCTGATTGGCGATGAAGTTGCTTGAGAATTCAAGCATATTCTTCAGTACCTGCTCCAGTGTGAACCTGGATCGGTACGCAAGAATGAGCTTGTCTTCAGGTTTCACTGTCCCCAGGCGAATTTTTCCATTGAACTTTATACCCCTTTGTTTCAGGAAGTATATCAACAGTTCTCCGGCATAACGTGCCGCGTCTTTTGGATCATGAGAAAAGGTGTAGCGTCCCTTCTTTAGTCCCAGGGAAAGGATTTTTTTTCGGGCATACGGAATCAGAGGTGTTTGTGCTTCTGCTGAGACGATCCTTCCCTGTTTATCCCGGTCGAAAAACACCGTGTTGAAATTGGCACACAAGGTTCCGACCGGCGCGTCATAAGGGTTGGTCGAACGATTGCGGCCCGGGATTATGATAGGATGTGAAAAGTAGGTGGTATCAAGTATCAATTTATTAACATTGCGGACCCTGTTTGCCAGGATACCAGCGATTTCCTGCCACACCTCCGATATTAAGAGGGGGTCTCCATAGGCTTTGATTTTCAGGTTTTGTCCTGAATCAATATAGAACTCGGTCAGGAACCTGTAGTGAAGTCCAAGGTGATGAATTGCAGTAAGGGAGGTAAGAAGCTTGAGCGTGGATGCGGGGACAAATTTTCTTGTCTCGTTTTTGCTTGAAAGGATTCTCCCGTCGGGGGCTGCAACAATTATAGAATCCTTTGAGGAAATCCTGTTCAAGCAGGGCAGATCCTTTTGTGCGTCGGCTATAGCGGGACGCAATATAAACAGGGCCGGCAAAATAATGACAAGTCTTAGTGAACGCCAGGATGATTTCATGCGGGCGAATTTCGATTGATGATTTAGGTGCTCGGTGTTCAATTGTCTGATGAATTTTGATTGGTAATTTTTATTAGTAGATAGTCAACGGTCAGGTGATATCTTCTGAAAGAAGGTGATTGAGGCAATCCTCAAGGATGTCAATTTTTTCAGTGGTTGTTTTTCGTTTGTCAATGAAGATATGGTATTCTGCGTTAATCCTACAGACCCCGTCCTTAAGCTTGAGCCCCGCTGCTTCAAGCATATCATAATGGATGTGAATCTCCCTTTTAGCAGCCTTTTCTTCCAGTTCATTTAACCGGAAGTGGAGGGCATCAGTGGTAGAGGTTTTCCTTGTTTTTGTCATTGAAATATTTGATATTCGGGTTTTTGCCAGCCCAAGGCTGGTGAATTTCGGATTTTTATATTAGATATTCGAATTTTTTCCAAAACCTATAGCATAAAGGAAATTTGTTTTCAATTCGGATATTTTGGGATATGTAGTTTTATGGAAAGGAGATAAATATTGGGGGGTCATTATTTCGAATCAATTGAACAGGTTGTTGCTGATCTGGAGGATGCTCATTATATCGCTGATCGCGCCCTTGCCACCGTCCTGTATTTGGCAAATCGCCTGGAAAAACCCATTTTTCTTGAAGGGGAGCCTGGTGTAGGTAAGACTGAAGTGGCCATTGTGATGGCAAGGCTTTTCAATACGGATCTTATTCGTCTTCAGTGTTATGAAGGGCTTGATGCTTCCACTTCCCTTTATGAATGGAATTACCCAAAGCAGCTTTTGCACATAAGGCTCGAGGAACAGGGTTCAAAGGAAAAGAGGGATATTGAGAAAACAATCTATAGCAGGAAATTTTTGATAAGACGGCCCTTGCTTGAGGCCATTATGAGGTCTGAAGAAAAGGCCCCGGTTTTGCTTATAGATGAGATTGACCGGTCAGACGAGGAGTTTGAGGCGTTTTTGCTTGAAGTTTTGTCCGATTTCCAGATTACAATCCCTGAAATCGGTACCTTGAAGGCAGAAAATAAGCCCATGGTAGTGGTGACCTCAAACCGCACCAGGGATGTTCATGACGCCCTCAAAAGGAGATGCCTTTACCACTGGATTGAATATCCCAGTTTTGAGAAGGAATACAGGATTATCATGTCCAGGCTCCCCGGAATAGAGTCCGGATTCTCAAAGCAGGTTACCCGCTTCATGCAGGAGATCAGGACTGTGGATTTTCTGAAAAAACCGGGCATCTCGGAAACATTGGATTGGGCACAGGCCCTTATGGCCATGCACAGGCAGCATCTGGATGAGAAAACAGTCATGGAGACCCTGGGGTGTATCCTCAAATACCAGGAGGATATCAAGAAGTTCAAAGAGGACGTATGGGTGAATGAGGAGCAGAGAGCAGCATATCTTTAGAGTCCCATACCCCGCCTGCCTTAAGTATTAGATAGTTCAACGGCTCGGTATAGCACTCTTCTTAAGTTCGCATCTACTCCTACGGTGCAGGCGGCCCTCCCTGCTGCTTGCCCGCCGTCTTTCTGGCGGGTCTGTTGGAACGGAAGGCAATAGATTCCATTAGTCCTGAGCCATGCAGACCGCGACTCGGGCCGCGGCATAGGGTAGGGGAGTTTTGATTCGGAAGATGCGTACTTTCGAAGAGTCCCATACCTTCGCCTGCCGCACGGCGGGCAAGCTTTGCCTCCCATGCAGTGAGGCAGTCGAAGCAAGGGCATGGGGGTCTGTTTTCAAAATCGGCATAGGCTGACGTTTTATGGAACGTTAGTGAGGCATGAGATTTCAGCTTTGGACAGGCCCGGAAGGGACTCTATGTCGTGGCTTTAGGCTTCAATATCTACCCCGGGCCGGTTGTTTGTGGGAATGGGGGCGTTCGACTCTTTCGGCAGAAATTTGAGTGCGATTTTTGAAAAGAGACCGCCATGCCCCATCCGTCATGTATCCGGCGGGGATTCTTTCTTAACCCAAAGATTTATGTGAGGAGCTGCTATTCATTTGTCAACATCACTTATTTTATCAGAAAACATAGACAACACCCCCGGACTCGCGGGTAAGGTGGTGCGGTTTGCGGATTTTCTCAAGGGACAAGGTTTCAGGATTTTCCAGAGTAGTGTGCATGACTCCCTGCGCAGCCTGGAAGAGATCGATATTTTAGAAAGAGCCGATGTCTTTGCAGTTCTCCGGGCAAACCTGGTCACAAACGACCTTGAGTGGACCCAGTTCAAGAATCTTTTCGACGAGTTCTGGAGCCGATCCGATCGGAAACCTGCAAAAGTGGAAAGTCTTTCACGCAGACGCAGGGACAGGGGAGGAAATCCGGACTTGGATGTCTTTAAGGACGTTCGTAATGAGCGTTCGTCCGGATTGGATTTGAATGATAGAAAGGAATGGCTTGAGGGTATCGCCTATAGTCCCGTATCAAACGTCGAGAAAAAGGATTTCGGCCGGTTTGATAATGCTGATATTCAGATTGCGCAACTTGCCCTGAAGAGGATTATTAAACCTTTCCTGATTCAGGTCTCCCGGCGGACCAAGAGAAGCCGAAAACAGGGGGATACGGATTTCCAGCGCGTCATGAGAAAGAGCCTTAAGACGGATGGGCTTCCTGTGGACCTGTTTTACAAAGCAAAGAAGAAACGACTCAAACGTTTGGTGATCCTTGCAGATGTGAGCGGGTCCATGGATCGGTACGCCCGTTTTGTTATGCCGTTCATGCTGGGACTGAGGGGTATCGGTCCCAGGGCGGAAGTCTTCGTATTTTCAACCTCATTGACTTCCATTACTTTCACGGTCCGGCATCTGAGTATAGACAAGGCTGTTGAACGTATTGCAAGGGAGGTCCCTGATTGGTCGGGTGGAACGAGGATCGGTTATTCGCTTCACCAATTTAATCAAGACCATGGACGGATGCTTGTCAGTCGAAGAACTGTTGTGGTTATCTTGAGTGACGGTTGGGACCTTGGGGGAAAGGAAATCTTGCGTAGGGAGATGGCAGAACTGAGCCGAAAGGCTTATTGTGTTATCTGGCTGAATCCTTTGGCAGGGGACCCGGAATACCAGCCTGTGTGTCATGGAATGAGGATTGCTCTTCCTTTTGTTGATTATTTTTTGCCGGCTGACAATCTTATGAGCCTTAAGCGTGTAGGACGACTGCTGTCAAGGGTTATGGTTTAGGAAATTCTTGAACCCCACCCTCTTCAATCAACTTCACACCCTCCGGAAGGGCAAAATGGAAAAAGCCCTCTTCAAAGTCCTCTTTTACGGCCAGGTTTTTCAGTGTGAAGCGGGTGATACTGCCTAACTGATTGTAGATATCCAAGACCCGGATATCGTATTTTGGTGTCACCGTGATGCGTAGGCGGTCAATATCCTGCCAGGGTGGGTCCGGTTCGAGTTGGATCAGGTATTCACCCGCGTCGTTCTGGTCAACAATTCCGACCTTGAATTGTTTCTCCAGCTGGGTGAACCCGCGGAATATATCGCTCAAAAGGTTTAATTCCTTACCGAATTGCTCGGAAGGATACTTGTGGGCACACTTTTTGTCAGGGATGTACCACCAGAGCGTTTCTCCATTTGTTATAATAGTCTCGTGTTTCGGTGTTTCCTGCTCAAGTCTCAGAAAATGGGGAGGTCTAAAATATATATGGCCTGTGGCCAGATCTCCTCTGGCCTGGGCGCCCAACATGGACATCGAACGCGTGATCACGTCTCGTGTATACCCAACCTCAAGGCCGGGGAGTTTACGGTATTTTTCATGTATACCTTCAATAATACCGGATAACCTATCGCCGCCGGACACGGGACTCTGCCAGGCAAGCAACATAAAAGAAAAAAGAAACAGGTATTTGTTGCGAAGTATTTTTATCATTTCAAATGTTCTTTCTTCCGTAAACCTCTCGCATTCGAACGCCGTCCGAGGGGCCTACAATTCCGTCTTTTTCCATCACCTCTATCATCCGGGCGGCCCGGTTGTAACCCACCCTGAGTTTGCGCTGTAACATGGAAATGGATGCCTGCCCTGTTTGAAGTACAACTTCCACGGCCTGGTCATACTTTTCGTCCAGCTCTATTTCTTCCTCTTCGGATGAGTCATCCCGGGTGATGTCGGACATAATGTCTGTATCATAATCCGGCTTTTGCTGATTCCTGATAAAGTCAGCTACCCCCTTTGTCTCTTCTTCAGATACATATGCCCCATGGATTCTCATAATGCGACCGACTCCGGGGGGCATGAACAGCATGTCTCCCTCTCCCAGAAGCGTTTCAGCACCCATTGAATCAAGGATGGTCCTTGAATCGACCCTCGAGGAGACCTGAAAAGAGATTCGAGCCGGAAAATTAGCCTTGATTATGCCCGTAAGGACGTCTACAGATGGCCTTTGTGTGGCAATAATGAGGTGGATACCAGCGGCCCTGGCCATCTGGGCCAGGCGTGTGATAGCCTCTTCCACGTCCCGGGAGGAGGCCATCATTAAGTCGGCCAGTTCATCAATGACGAGAATGATGTAGGGCAGGGTCTTTTTCTTGCCGTCAACGTCTTCGGCGGAGCCTGATTTTTGTTCCTTGAGAACCTTGCGGTTATAAGTATTAATATTTCTTACGCCCTTATCAGAAAGGAGCATATAACGCCTTTCCATTTCTTCAACCGCCCATCTGAGCGCCTTTGTGGCTTCCTTCGGCTGTGTGACAACCGGGTGAAGCAGGTGGGGAATATCATGATACACGGAGAGCTCAATCCTTTTTGGATCAATCATGAGAAAACGGACTACGTCAGGCGAGACCTTAAACAGGAGGCTGTTGATCATGGTGTTTATTGAAACGCTCTTGCCGGCACCGGTCGCCCCGGCCACGAGCAGGTGGGGCATCTTGGTCAGATCTGTTACTACAGGTTCTCCGGTGATGTCCTTGCCTAAGGCTATTGGCAATTCGTATTTGGAGTCTTTGTATTCAGCGCTTGACAGGATTTCTTTCAGAAATACCATTTCTCTCTGATTATTGGGAATTTCGATGCCTATTGCGGCTTTCCCCGGGATTGGTGCAACAATCCGGATACTTGACGCCCTGAGGGCCAAGGCGAGGTCGTCGGAGAGCCCTGCAACTTTACTTATTTTTACGCCGGGTGCAGGTTTATATTCATACATGGTAATAACAGGTCCGGGGAGGATTTCAATGACCTCGCCTTCAACACCGAAGTCTGCAAGCTTTTTTTCAACACGCCGGGCATTCATCTCCAGACTTTCTCTCTGAATTTCAGTTGGTTTTCTCTCAGGAGGGTCGTTGAGAAGATCCAGTGGTGGTAGTTTTAGTTCGCCGGCCATATGCATAAAGGCAAAAGATTCCTGCTCAAGCTTTGTTTTGGGTTCAGGTTTGGGCTTGACAATAGTTACCTTTGGTTTTGATTTTATTTTTTCCCTGGCAAGGAGGGTTTTTCTTGCCCGTTTCTTGCGTTCTACCCTCTTTTTGATTATTTCAGTGCCGTGCCTCAAAATGCCCAGAGCCCAAATCCCTAACCTGGAAAAAAGCCAGCCAAGGGAAAGGTGGGTTGCGGCCATGAGCGAGATGATAAAAACCGTAATCAGAAAGAGATAGGCTCCGGGTTGGTTTAGAAAATTCTTTCCAAGATCGGACATGGAAATACCTACCAGACCCCCGGCAATCATATTTCCACCTCTGAAGGACATCTCCTCGGGAAACTTCAGGCCCAAGATACCGCAGAAAGAGACAATCAGCGCTAGGGCGGAAATTGTGCTCACAACAGGAGATGACACTGGGCGTCTTCTGAAAGAGTTGAATGACAGGGCGAACAGTATAACTACTACCCAGAAAGCGGAAAACCCGAGCAGGAAGAATGCTGCACCGGCAAGGTGCGCACCGACAGTGCCGAAAAGATTATGGGCCTTACCGACTGACCCCGTCACATTCCAGAAAAGCTGATCCGCCGGGTGATAAGACAAAAGGCTCCCACCCAAAATAATACCCGCAAGCAGGAGAATGAGCCCCGGGATCTCCTTTCTGATGGGATGTTGCGGTTTATTACCCTTACTGGTCTTGGATTTTGATTTGCGGCTCAATGTGTTTCCCCGTAACGGTTTTATGTTTCATATTAAAACAGGCATTCAACTATGACAACCTTATAAAAAAATCACTCCGCATCTTTTCCCCGGGAAAGAATGCTTAGTATGGCACTCTTCTCTAGGACGCATCTACTCCTAAGGTGGAAGCGACCCTCCCTGCTGCTTGCCCGCCGTCTTTCTGGCGGGTCTGTCGTAACAGAAGGAGCTGGATTCCATGAGTGCGTTGCCCTGCAGACCGCGACTCGGGCTGCGGCACAGGCCGGAGTCGTTTTGATCCGAAAGACGCGTCTTTTCGAAGAGTCCCATACCTTCGCCTCCATGCTCAGCCTTGGGATCCGCCCTTTAGCCGGGGATTCTTCACCCGCCTACGCAGAAAGCCACGGGCTTGCCCGTGGGGATCCACTTACCGGATACCGGTGTCATTTTTTTCAAACCGGAATGATGATCGGTAATATAAGGGGCCGCCTTTCAATCACCCTGTAAAAGAAACGCTTCAACTGCCTCTGAATATTAGATTCAACCTCCTGCCAATCAATGGCATTGGATCGGTCAATTTCATCAATTACTTCCAGAATAATACATTTGGCGTCCTCAAGGATAT
>CAZUHR010000121.1:0-9070 GCA_964620335.1 uncultured Desulfobacteraceae bacterium | reverse complement strand
AAGGCAAAGGAAGAAGCCGAAGCAAAGGCCAAGGCAGAAGAAGATGCAAAGGCAAAGGCCGAGGAAGAGGCCAAGGCAAAAGCCAAGGCCAAGGCCGAGGTCGAAGCTAAGGCCAAGGCAGAAGCAAAAGCCAAGCAAACCGAGGACCTGCAGACCCTGAGATACCAGAGGGCCTTAGAGAGACAGAAGCATGAGGAAGAGAAGCTGGCCGCCGAAGAAGTAGAAATTACAAAGACAGCGGCAAAAGCCCAGCTAAGCCTGGTGCAAAAATTAAGTCAGAATCTGGATCGTATACACAAGCGTGTGTAATTAAAGATTCAAGGATTAGGCCGTAATCAAGCTTGACGGACTCGTAAAAAGTCCGTCAACAGGCCGAGGGCGGGTAAGCCCCGGCCTGGGGTGAGGGTGGAACCATTTGAATTTACTTCAAATGGCGGGGGAGGGGTAGCCCTCTCCCGCCGAGCAAAAAGGCGCAACACGACTTTTTACGAGGTTATCAAGCTTGGGAGTCTCAAAATGAAAAAGCAAGAAGCTAAACCAAAATTACGCAAGGGAAAGAAGAGACCAAAAACTGCGGCAGAGAATCAGCTTAACCTGGTGGAAAAGCTGATGATGAATGTTGACCGTATACATAAACGTGTCTAAGTAAGACGCAAATTCAATAAAGAGGAGGAACCTCATAATGGCTACGGAAGAAGTCAAGAAGGTTGTTGCAAAGGTTGAAAAGAAGGAGAAAACGCCACCAAAGCCGGAGGAATTGGCACTTGATGTGGCAAGCCAGAAGATGATCACAAGGTCCAGGGAGATGGGGGTTGAGACCATCTTTGATCGTGCCCAGACCATGAAGCCTTGTAATATAGGCGCACAGGGCACCTGCTGCAAGAACTGCGCGCAGGGGCCGTGCAGGCTGCCGCTGCCAAAAGGAGGCATAGAAGGAGAGGATACACGGAAAGGCCTGTGCGGTGCCACGGCCCACACCATTGCGGCAAGAAACTTTGCCAGGATGGTTGCCGGCGGAGCGGCGGCCCATTCCGACCACGGCAGGGGTGTGGCAGAGACATTCCTGGCTGCAGCTAGGAAAGAGACGGACGACTATCATATAAAGGACACCAAAAAACTCCTTGAGATTGCACCCGATTATGGTGTGGATATAACTGTAGAGGGTGAAAATGGTGAAATCTTAGATCGCGATATTGACGAGATTGCAGTGGAAGTGGGTGAAAATGCCCTTGCCCAGTGGGGCCAGCAGAACGGCGTGGTATGCACGGCCCTGAGGGCACCAGCGCCTCGCGTTGAACTCTGGAAAAAATTAGGCGTTCTTCCGAGAGGAATTGACCGGGAGATCGTGGAGATCATGCACCGGACCCATATCGGCGTGGACCAGCACTATGAAAACATTGTGGAACAGTGCAGCCGGGCCGCCATTGCGGACGGATGGGGCGGTTCCATGATAGCAACCGACTTGCAAGACGTGCTTTTCGGATGTCCTTATCCTGTGAAAAGTTCCGCAAACCTGGGAGTTTTGAAGGAGGATCATGTAAACATAGTTATTCATGGACATGAGCCTCTTTTAAGCGAGATGATCGTTCAAGCTGCAGAGCTTCCCGAAATGGTGGAGCTGGCCAAAAAGAAAGGCGCGAAAGGGATTCAGTTAAGCGGTATCTGTTGTACAGCTAATGAGCTTCTTATGCGGCACGGAATCCCGCTTTGCGGTGACTTTTTGCAGCAGGAATTGGCAATTGTCACCGGCGCGGTGGACGCCATGGTGGTGGACGTACAGTGTATCATGGAAAACATCGCAAACGTGGCCCAGTGTTTTCATACAAAGATAATTACCACAAACCCGAGGGCAAGGATCGCATCGGGTGACACAATCCATATCGAATTTGATGAGCATACCGCCTTTGAGGATGCCAAAAAGATTGTAATAACCGCCATCGAGAATTTCCCGAACAGAGAAAAAGAAGTCATAATCCCTGATGACAAGCATGATTTGATCGCCGGGTTTAGTTATGAGGCGATAGAATATCACTTGGGCGGGACTTTCCGGGGATCCTATTACACCCTCAATGACAACATCATAAATGGCCGCATACGAGGAGTAGGCGGCGTGGTTGGGTGAAACAACGCCAGAACCTCGCTGGATGCGGGGCATGTCGCAGTTGTCAAGGAATTGATCAAGCATGATGTAATCGTACTTACTACAGGATGTAACGCCATTGCATGCGGAAAGGCAGGGCTGCTTACGCCCGAGTCTGCAAAGGTCTTTTGCGGTCCGGGATTGGCAGAAGTCTGCGAGACCGTGGGTATCCCGCCGGTACTGCATATGGGGTCATGTGTTGATAACAGCCGGATACTTTTAGCAGCCACCGAAGTGGTCAAAGCTGGGGGCCTGGGAAATGATATCAGCGATCTCCCCGCTGCCGGATCAGCGCCGGAATGGATGAGTGAAAAGGCCATCAGTATAGGGCACTATTTTGTGACCGCGGGTGTGTACACGGTCTTCGGGGTTACAATGCCCGTAAGTGGCTCGCCAATATTTGAAGACTATCTATACAATAAGCTGGAAGGTTTATACGGCGGTATGTGGGATCTTGAAGTGGATCCAATTAAGCATGCCCACAAGATGATTGCGCACATTGATAAGAAGCGTAAGGCACTGGGTATTGACAAGGCCCGGGAGAGGGTTCTCATGGATATGGCCGACCGCCGGGAGCTGGAAGCAGCATAAAACAAAAAATACCTCTTAAGAAGGGAGGAAACAGATTATGTCAAAGATGGTAGCATTTGCAGTAGTTCAGGGCGCATATAATATCGTGTCCAAGGCAGAAGGAAAATACAAGGAGGCCCTGGAAAAGTACGGGGGAGCCCAAAAACTGGAGTTTCCCAATACAGCTTATTACCTGCCGATCATCTATTCGCTGACCGGCATCAAGGTGACAGACCTGGATTCTGCCAAACAGGTCATGGATTTCTCAAGGGCCCTTTTGCCACCCCATATTAAGAACGATTGTAATCTCCCCTATCTCGGTCCAATTCTGGATGCAGGCATGGGGGCGATTTTCGCCGAGGAGATTGTGGAGGCTATCCGGTATGTGGAAGACCCGGATTTTTATCAGCCCGAGGTTGAAGACCCGGACGTGGAAAACGGGAAGATCTGGTTGGGGGCGGCAGATGACGCGATCATGAGAAAAAGGGGTGTGGAGTTTGTGGACGGCACGGCCCCAGGATTCGCGGCCATTGTGGGCGCGGCCCCGGATTCGGCAACGGCCAAAAAGATCGCCGAGGAATACCAGCTAAAGAGCATATATGTGTTCATGGCCGCAAACCAGAATGGCACCACATTTGCCGAACAATTGATACAGGAAGGAGTTCAGATAGGATGGAACACCCGGTTGGTGTCCTTTGGGCCGGACATATCGGCGGCCGTGTTTGCCCTTGGATTTGCCAACAGGGCTGGCATGTCTTTTGGAGGGATAGCCCCGGGTGATTATAAGAGGATGTTGGCCTACCAGAAAGACCGTATTTTTGCCTTTGTAAACGCATTGGGAGATGTGAATGCGGAATGGGCGGCAAACGCGGCTGGTGCTATCAACTGGGGCTTTCCCACTATTTCGGATACCGATATCCCGGAGATCTTGCCGACCGGTATCTGTACCTATGAGCACATTGTGTCTAATGTTACTCATGACGAAATGACTCAGAAATCCATTGAAATAAGGGGCCTCAAAGTTACAATCACCGAGATAGATATTCCGCTTTCCTACGGACCGGCCTTTGAAGGCGAGCGTGTTCGCAAGGATGATCTTTTCCTCGAGATGGGGGGCAGCAAGACCCAGTGTACTGAACTTTGCAAGATGGCCGAGATGAATGAGATCAATGACGGCAAGGTGGAGGTGATCGGACCAGATATAAAGGATATTAAGCAGGGTGACGTTCTGCCGTTAGGTATTTATGTGCAGGTGGCCGGCCGTGAGATGCAGCTGGACTTTGAGCCGATCTTAGAGAGGCAGATACACCATTTGATCAACTATGCCCAGTATATCATGCACATCGGGCAGAGAGATATTTCGTGGATCAGGGTGAGTAAGAACGCTGTTGAAAAAGGCTTTACGCTCAAGGATATCGGCACCATTTTACACGCCAAGCTCCACCAGGACTTTGGGAGTATCCTGGATAAGGTGCAGGTGACCCTTTACACCGACAAAAAGGATGTGGATAAATTGACAAAAACGGCCAGAGCGGATTACAAGGTGAGGGATGAGCGTGTTGAAAATATGACAGATGAGACTACGGATATATTTTATTCATGTACACTCTGCCAGTCCTTTGCCCCGAGCCATGTCTGTGTGGTAAGTCCGGAAAGGACGGGACTTTGTGGCGCCTACAACTGGATGGACTGTAAGGCCTCTTACCAGATCAACCCGACCGGCCCTAACCAGCCCGTGGAAAAGGGTGAGGTACTCGATCCTGTTCTAGGACAGTTCAAGGGGGTCAATGAGTTCGTATATAAGGCCTCCAGGCAGAGCATAGATCATTACAATTTTTATAGTATTGTCACTGACCCCATGACTACATGCGGTTGCTGCGAGGCCATAGCGGCGGTTCTTCCCGGATGCAACGGGGTTATGACGGTCCACAGGGATTACAGCGGTATGACCCCGTGCGGTATGAAGTTCTCGACCCTGGCGGGTACGGTCGGTGGTGGACTGTCCAGCCCAGGTTTTGTTGGTCATGGAAAGTTTAATATTACCCAGCGTAAATTTATATTAGGTGACGGTGGGCTTCTTCGTATGGTGTGGATGCCCAAGTCCTTGAAAGAAGAGATCAAGGACCGATTGGATAAGCGGGCAGAAGAAATGGGTGTTCCTGATCTGTATGACAAGATAGCCGATGAGACTGTGGGAACGGATGAGGAATCGGTTCTGGCCTTTCTCAAGGAAAAGGATCATCCGGCCTTGAAAATGGATCCTATTGTTGGATAAGGCCGTAAACGAACTTTATCGTCGGACGCATATAGACGCGGATTACTTAGATTTAGGAAATCTTTGAATGTCTGCGAAAATCTGCGTCATAATACCTAGGAGTGAATTATGGGATTAACTGGAATTCAGATTTTTAAGATGTTACCAAAGACGAACTGCGGAGAGTGCGGCGTTCCCACCTGCCTTGCATTTGCCATGAATTTGGCCTCGGGAAAGGCGGAATTGGACGCCTGCCCATATGTGTCTGATGAGGCCAGGGTACAGTTAGCCGAGGCCTCAGCGCCTCCGATAAGGCCGATAACAATCGGGGCCGGAACCCGGGCCTTTAAGGTAGGAGGTGAGACCGTGATGTTCAGGCACGAGAAGACATTTTACAACCCCACTGCCCTGGCCGCGATGGTCCCCTCGGACATGGATGCGGATGCCTTGGATAAGAAACTGAAGGAATGGAATGCCTTACAGTTTGAAAGGGTGGGCGTGAACCTGAGACCTGAGTTAGTGGCCCTGAAGGATGTGAATGGGAATAGTGGTGCATTTGCGGCTCTCGCAAGAAAGATTGCTGAAGAGAGTGAATTTGGCCTGATTCTCATAAGTGACAAAGTGGATGCAATCAAGGCTGCCTTGGATGCCTGTGCCTTCAAAAAGCCCCTGCTCTATGCGGCTACTGTTGATAATGCCGAAGACATGGGAAACTTAGCCAAAGATAGTGGTTTGCCTTTGGCCGTAAAAGCGGACAATATTGATGATCTCCTTGCCCTGAGCGAGAAGCTGACGGGCATGGGCCTTAAGGACCTCGTCCTGGATTCCGGGTCCAGGGAGATGAAGCAGCTCTTTGAGGATCAGGTAGCCGTCCGCAGGTCCGCGCTAAAAGAAGGGAACCGGTCTTTGGGATTTCCGACTATCACATTTCCCTGTGAAATGGCGGGCAACTTAGATATGGAGACGCTTATAGCCTCGCTTTTGATTGCCAAGTATGCGGGAATTGTGGTGCTTTCGGATTTTGAGGGCGAAAGCCTTTTTCCCTTGCTTGTGGAAAGACTGAACATATTCACGGATCCTCAGCGGCCCATGACCGTAACAGAGGGGATTTACGAGATCGGCGGGCCGGATGAAAATTCTCCGGTACTGGTTACCACCAACTTCTCCCTGACCTACTTCATCGTCAGCGGGGAAATAGAAGGAAGCCGGGTTCCAAGCTGGCTGCTAATTATGGACACGGAGGGTCTTTCCGTTATGACTGCGTGGGCTGCTGGAAAGTTTTCAGGCGATGTGGTGGGCATGTTTGTGAAAAAGTGCGGTATTGCCGATAAGGTTGCCCATAAAAAGATCATTATCCCCGGATATGCCGCGGCCATAAGCGGTGAGATGGAAGAGGAACTGCCTGACTGGGAGATCATGATCGGACCCAGGGATGCGTCCTTGATACCCAAGTTTCTTAAGGACATGGATTAGATCTTTTTTAATAGCGCAAAAAATTTTTATTATTCACGGCCAACAATGTAAAAGGGAGTGTGCACATGTTATTGATTGGAGAAAGCTTGAATGTGATCAACAGGGTGATAGGTAAGGCATTTAAGGAAAAGGATCCGGCACCCATTGCCGAGGAGGCCAAGCGGCAAAAAGAGGCGGGAATGGACTGGATTGACATCAATCTGGGTCCTGCTCGAAAAGGGGGGCCGGAATTGATGGAGTTTGTGGTAAAGACCGTCCAGGAAGCTATCGGCGATACGCCGCCCCTTTGCCTTGATACATCCAATATCGAGGCCATGGAAGCGGGCCTGGCAGTGCATGAGGGAAAGGCCATTATAAACTCGATTATGGTTAGGCCGGAGCGCTATGAGAAGATGATACCTCTTGCCGTCAAATACAAGGCCGCCATAGTGGCATTGATGTGGGGACCGGAGGGTCTGCCAAGAGACGAAAACGAAAGGGCTGCCTTGGCCGTAGAGCTCGGTTATGCTGCCAATGAGGCGGGAGTTCCCAATGAGGACATGTTTTTTGACGGGATTGTCACGCCGGTAAACATCCAGCAGCCACAGGCCTTAAGCCTCATGGCCTTTCAGGAGATGCTCCAGGATATTGCTCCCGGTGCAAAATCGACTTGCGGATTGTCCAATATTTCAAACGGCCCACCCGACAATCTTAGGCCCATCTTGAATCAGACTTATATGGTGATGTTGGAGAGGTCGGGCATGTATTCCTGCATCGCCGATCCCTATGATAAAGGTCTGATCGCCTTGGCGAGAGGAGAGAGGCCTGATATTGTTGAGCTGATTCATAAGGTGATGGATGATGAGTCCATAGATGAAAAGTCGCTCCCGGAAGAACCCAATGATGGCTGGAAGTTGTCCGACTATGTAAAGACAACAAGGGTTATTTTAGGGAAATCGCTGTACTCGGATTCCTGGCTTGAGCTGTAATTCCACTTTTCGCATCTTGTTATGAGGCCGCGTCTAGAGGGTGGAATAGGCTGAGAATAAAAACTATGAGGGACTTCCCCATGAGACAGGACTGTTTGGGGGGTTCCTCTTTTTTATATAAAGACAGGTTGTGGGAATTGAAAATGGTCCTTGCAGGTTGAAAATCTGTTATGGATGCTTAAAATTAATAACTAAATCCTGAAATAATTTTTCAGGACTCTGAATAAAGATGGAGATTAGATTAAAGGGAGAGATGGTTCAGTGAATACGGATAGAGCTAATAATACTCAGGCGACCCCTGGAGATCTGGAAAGGGCCGAGCAAGACAAGATGATTGAGGCTAATCTGGCCAGGGTGGGAAGAAAGATCTTGGTCATGAGCGGAAAGGGCGGAGTTGGTAAGAGCACGGTCGCCAGTTATATTGCGTTACTTTTGAGTGCCAAAGGTTATAGGATTGGGTTGTTGGATGTGGATCTACATGGACCGACGATTCCCCGTCTTATGAACGTCCAGGGTGGTCTTGATATGCCAGAGAAAGGTGTGGTCAGGCCTTACAGGTTTTCTGAAAAGTTGAGTATCGTCTCGCTGGAAATGGTTATGGGGGACAAGGATTCTGCGGTCATCTGGCGGGGTCCTTTGAAGATAAGTGCGATCCGGCAGTTTATATCTGATATAGAATGGGGTGATTTGGATTTCCTGATCGTTGACTCGCCACCGGGAACTGGGGATGAACCTCTCACCATTGCCCAAACCATACCAGACGCCGAGGCCCTAATCGTGACCACACCACAGGAAGTGAGCCTGGCGGATGTGAGGAAATCCATCAATTTTTGCCGGCAAGTCAACATGAAAATCATTGGTGTGGTGGAAAACATGGACGGGTTTGTCTGCCCCCACTGCGGAGAGAAGGTTTACATTTTTGGAAGTGGTGGAGGCAAAAGAATGGCTGACCAAATGGAAGTGCCCCTGATAGGCGAGATTCCATTAGATACCAAGATGGTTGAAATGGGGGATAAGGGCAGATTAGATATCCTGATGGAGAAGGAAGATCTGGAAATAAACAAGGCTTATAATCAGATCGTAGACCGGATTATCGGTTATTGAATTTAAATCGAGGAGGAATTAATAATGGAAGAAGGAAGAATAGCAATACCGTCTATGGGACCAGGAGGGCTTGACGGTGAAAGATCGGGTCATTTTGGTCATTGTGATGTCTTCACGATGGTAGATGTTGAAAATGGACAAATAAAACAGGTGACCACAGTTCCTAACCAGAGCCACGTACAAGGGGGATGTATGGTGCCGGTGAATCTTTTGGCAGAACACAATGTAAATGCCCTGATCGTTGGTGGTATCGGAATGCGGCCCCTTATGGGTTTCCGACAGGTCGGGATCGATGTCTATTATGACGCGGAAAGGCCTCAAATAAGACCTGTAGTGGAAGATCTTATTGCCGGAAAATTAACTGCAATCGGAGACAATCAGGTTTGTGGAGGTGGCGGTGGAGCAATGCAATAAGCCCGACGCCATATTTATAGATGAAAGGGTCTTTTTAAATGAACCGGAAAAATAAGAATGACGATGTCTATAAAATGCTTTCGGAGTCTGGGTATTCTGATAAGGCGATTGAATATTTTCAGGCCAGGGAGAATATCGGTGTTCTTG
>CAZUHR010000120.1:0-9162 GCA_964620335.1 uncultured Desulfobacteraceae bacterium | reverse complement strand
TAACCTACCTTAAATTTCCTCTGCATATATTCCATGTATTCGTTCCCGTACCTGACATTCAAAACCCATGCCTGATATTTCTTTTCATACGGGATACTTTCAGACTCCACATATTCAAAAGGATAAAATAAAATAGGAATCCTGTCCATATGATAAACATTGGTCAACCGGGAAATAGCTATGGATAATACCCTCCAGGGCAGACTATCCGGATTGGTTACCAGAACCTTTATGCCGTTTGTGAGTTCGGAAAAATTGAATCCCAGTTCTGATTGGTCCACAACCAGAACTGCGCTCAACTCATTATCATAGGCCAGGGCATATGACTTCTGTTTACGCAAAAACCCAAACCGTGCATATACTTTTTCCAGAGATCCATTACCGGAATCTTTTTGGTTCAAATCCATAGCATCAAGAAGCAGCCCTCCAGAGCCATGGCCATAGATTCTATTTAACTCCCACAAATCGAGTGCCGAGCACTCTCTCAGCGACCAACTCTCCGCGAATCCGGTGTCCAACGAAAGGCTTGTATAGGGCAGATAGGCAAAGAGGTCCATAGAACATCCCCTTAAGTTTCTCAGAGCTCTGGCAAAACCACCGAAAACCCGATCGGGAAACTTGTTTTCCGGGCGGAAATAGCTTATCACATAGTCCATTTTTGCAGATGGTAGGCGATGCATATCATTTAAGTAATGCATGATTTGCTTCAATACGAAAAACCCGGAGCGCTTGTTCTCCATGGTCAGGGCAGCATGGTGATGAATCATCCAGGTCCTCTCATAAGCCCTCACCATAGAGATATGTCCATAGATTCTGCCGTTCTTCTGGTATGTGAAATGCCTGGCAATGTCCTGGCTCTCCAGGTAAAGTTTTTTATACATTTTTTTAAAATGTTCCCGATGAGACTGGATAAGTCTATACTTTTTGGGATACATAAAACCTGCACTAAAGAAGAATTCCCAAAGGGCATCCATATCAATCTCTCGGGAAACACAGGCATGTGGGTCCAGGGCATTGGTCAAGATGTCTGTCAGACGGCTGTAATTATCAATATCCATGTCCAGAATAGCAAGCCCGCAGCGGAGTCTCTGTTTATCCTCTTTTGTGCGGTAAATCACCTGCACAACACAATTCATCTTCAAGGAGCCAGCAAAAGAGACAACCAGTTCCGGGATAATCATGCCCGGTATCAAAACACCTTCATCTGCTTTTTCATACACGGAAAATCCCGAGGTGGAAATATCTGCAACCTCCAGTTGTACTTTCTTGTTCAAAAAGGGATGTTCGAAACTGAGAGCGGGTGATGATGCAAGGTGCTGGCGAGGATTACGAGTACTGTTTGGCCTGAACCTGCTACTGTTTTCATCTGCAAGGGCCAGAACAATCTCATTATCCTGGAACTTTTCCTGTTGACGAATACATCTACAGATACCGGAGAAAAAAATCTGTTTATGGTTGCGCAAATGAACTCTTACCAACTCATCTGCATTGAACCAATTAAAAGAGCTATATGAATCAGGCAATACTCTTATACGAAACCCAACCGGGCTAAAGTCCAACAATTCCCCTTTGGCAAAAAAACCGCTCTGATCCAACTCGACATCTACATCATGACATGTATGGCGACGCGCCCTCCTTTGCCCTATTTCGTAGCTTACATCGGGAAGTTGAACCTTGACATATTTGCTGGTCATCTCCTGCAATACGGCCGGGACGACCGTCATTGATTGACCGTCATCAATTATAAGATGCAGAAATTGATACTTGTCAATGCTGAAGTTCAATAGCTTTTCATCCGACCAGTGGCAGATGAGTTCTCCGTCAAGGCAGGGCTCAGGACGAGCCGTGACAAGGATAGTGTCCTGGCTATTTTCATAACTCAAATGGACAAGGACATTTCCATCCATAAAATGGATATGATTGAACCTGTTTATTAGGCTTCGCATATCCACAGAACTGGAGGACTCAAGGGCATGAATCAAATCATGATGCTGAAAAAGCCGTGGCACAACCACGCATTCCTCTTCAGAAGCTTGTCTGAAATAGTCTCCCTTTATTGCAAGGGCTTCTGCCTTTTTTTCTTCGGTTAAACCTGCATGAGACCTGATAATCGCTTTCTTTCTTGCGAATATTTTCCCTGACCTGCTCCTGTCCATTTCAAAGTCCTCTGTCTGTGTTTACAATAACATCCAGCTCAGCCATCAATATTCCAACGAACTACGAATCAAAAACTCACCCTCAGAAATTCCAAGCGAAGTATCTTAGACAAGTTCTCATAAAATGTCAAATATAATTTGTTTCTTTGATCTACTCTTAGTGCTGAAATGAATAGACTAACAAATTAAGAAAGTAGAGACATTCGACCTTTTCCTCGAATTCGATAAGAAAGTAGTGCGTAATAAGTGTTTCATACGGGCTAAGACCATTAAGGAGCCTGGACAAATAAAGTTCGCATATTCATCTGAAAAGACTTTTTAAGAAATGTCAAAATTATGGATTTATTTATTAGAAAACTTGTTATTATTTGGAATCCAAGGAGGATTTTCACTTAAGTATTATAGTCATGACAAATCGTAATTAGGAATTTTTATAGGCAAAATAATGTAAAAAAACAGTCAAAAATATTTTCGCATGGCGTTGGCCTGAACCTTTTCAAAACATCTTTAATCTGTCTACAAGACATAGGCATTTCCCTCTCACATTACTAATTTTTCTTTACAAACAGAATAGTTCAGGTATAGTGCCGATCAAAAATCCGAGGAGGTACAAATGCCATTTACTGAGACAAATGGGCTAAAGACATATTACGAGATACATGGAAAGAGCAAAAATGGAGATACTGTCGTACTCCTCCATCATGGTTTCGGCTGCACAAAAATGTGGAAAGACATATATCCGGCTCTTGTAGAAAATGGTTACAGGGTAGTTATGTATGACAGGAGAGGATATGGTCAGTCGGAACGTGGAACCGATTTCAAGAAATTCTATGAAAGTGACGGGTTTCGTCCCGAAAGCGTAAAAGAACTTGCGGTATTGAGAGAGAGCCTTGATTTGGACTCTTTCCATATTATCGGACAGTGCGAGGGAGGCGTCATCGGTGCGGATTATTCGGCGAAATATCCCGAGCAGGTTCTTTCTTTTGTCACCTCGAGCACACAGTGTTACAGCAATATTCCCATGCCCGAATTGAACAGGCAAAAATTTCCTAAACCATTTAGGGATCTTGCTCCGGATCTTAGAAAAAAACTTATTAGCTGGCACAGAAAGGACTATGCTGAATCATCATATAACATGTTTCGCACATATGGAGGGGCTTACGGCAAAGGGTTTTTTGACCTGAGAGGTGTGCTACAGTTAGTCAAATGCCCAACACTTGTGCTTTACCCGGACAGGAGTTTTATCTTTGATGTTGAACAGGCCATTGCATTTTACCGTTGCCTTCCCATGGGAGAACTTGCAGTCCTTCCAAATTGCAGCCACAATACCTACGAAGATCAACCCGGAGAATATATCAGGTTTGTGTTGAGTTTTTTTACGAGACATCAGCCTTAAATTTTTTACTGCTTTGCCAGATCCATAATGGATAAGAAAACGATAAACGCGTGGTGCATGTATGACTGGGCAAACTCCGCCTTTGCCACAACTATTATGGCGGCCATATTTCCCCCCTTCTACAGGTCACTCGTAACCAGAGCCGGACTGTCTGAAAGTAATGCAACCGCCTATTGGGGATACACGACCTCAATTGCATTGTTGATAATTGCCCTTATTGCTCCGGTACTGGGTGCTGTCTCGGATTCCACAGGAGGCAAAAAACTGTACGTGGCATTTTTTGCTTGGATGGGTATCCTTTCCACGACAGCCTTTTTGTTCATAGGCACGGACACATGGCTTTTGGCTTCCATCCTTTTTATTTTAGGTAACATAGGTTTTGCAGGGGCCAATGTCTTTTACGAATCCATGCTGCCTCACATAGCAAATAAGGACGACATAGATCAGATTTCTACGAGGGGGTATGCCATAGGCTATATTGGCGGAGGCATTCTTCTGGTAATCAATGTGCTCTGGGTTCTAAAACCCAGGATTTTCGGTATGCCGGATGTCGGATTCGCACTGCGCGCCTCGTTTCTCAGCGTGGCGGTCTGGTGGGCCCTGTTCTCTATTCCTTTCTTTCGTCACGTTCCAGAGCCCCCATTAGTTAAAAAAAGCGGCACAGCAATCAATCCCGTATATGGTGGATTCGCAAACCTCTCAGCCACCTTTAATGAAATCAAACGATATAAGCAACTACTTATATTCCTGGCGGCCTTCTGGATCTACAACGACGGTATTGGTACAATAATCAAGATGGCAACAGCCTACGGAGACGAAATAGGCATTAGAATGTCCGATATGATTATGGCTCTAATCATAACTCAGTTTGTGGGCATTCCCTTTTCGTTTCTGTTCGGTGCACTAGCCAGAAAAATGGGGACAAAGCAGTCTATTCTGCTGGCTCTGGGTGTATACGCACTGATCAGTATCGCGGGTTTTTACATGCAGACGGCAATCCATTTTTATATCCTTGCCTTTATGGTAGGAATGGTCCAGGGAGGCAGTCAAGCACTCAGCCGGTCGCTTTATGGCATAATGGTGCCCAAACAGAAATCTGCAGAGTTTTTCGGCTTTTTCAGTACAAGTGGCAAATTCGCAGGCATCTTTGGCCCCTTAATATTCGGGCTGGTCAGCCAGATAGCCGGTGGCAGCCGTCTGAGTATTTTGTCGGTGATCGTCTTTTTCATTGCCGGTGGAACCCTGCTCATACTTGTAAATGTTGATGAGGGTATTCGGGTAGCGCGAGCAAAAGAGGCCGTCATGTCTTCTGTTCTGGATCCTGGATCCTGAATTCTTGCTCCTGAATACTAAAAAATGAGGACCACAAATAACAGGTATGAATAGCAGGAATGACCGTTTATGGATGGAAAGGTCACATAAATGCCTTAACCATTCCCAATCCCTTTTTTCTTCAAGATTGGACGAATTATTTCCCCGATAGATGTTAATTCGCGGCAACCCAAAATCCTGGCCACGGCAAAATAAACTATCATGCCTATCACGATTAGGCCTGTAAGACTCGTTATCATACCCCACAGACCGGCACCTGAATCCAACTTCAGCCAAAAGGCATGAGAATAGTAAACTACAAATCCCATTATCACTGCTGCAAATGTACACTTAAGTACGGAGATCAGAACAGCTCTCAGATCAGTTATCCGGATCTTCTTCTTTAGGAAAAATACCAGAAGACAAAACTGGATTGACGAAGCCACTGACAGGGCAAGGGCAAGACCGCCATGCCTTAACGGCGTCTTAAATGCAAGGCACAAGCTCAAAACAAGGTTGGCCACCACTGCCACAACTGCTATTTTTACCGGTGTCTTAGTGTCCTGAAGCGCATAAAAACCGGAAACCATCACTCTGATTCCTGAAAAGGCCCATAAACCCACAGCATAAAAAACAAGTGCATAATTTGTCATACGCGTTGAGTAACTATTGAATGCCCCCCTTTCAAGAAGCAATTGAATTATAGGGCCTCCGAGTACAATTAATCCCACCATTGAAGGCAGTGTGATGAAAAAAACCAGCCGGAGGGCATGGCTTAGTGTGTCCCCAAACTGATCAATATCTTTTTTCGCTGCCTGGATTGAGAGGGAAGGAAGAGCCGCGGTGCTTATGGCAATGGCAAAAATTCCCAAAGGAAATTGAACCAGACGGTCGGCATAGTAAAGCCAGGAAACACTGCCCTCGACGAGAAACGACGCTAGAAGGGTTCCGATAAACTGGTTAAACTGGTATACGGCGGATCCAAAGACTGCTGGAAGCATCAGGAGTCCGATCCTTTTCACAGCCGGATGGGCCGGTCCCCATCGGGGGAAAAGCCTGAAACCCTCTCTAAAAATCCATGGCAACTGGAGGGCAACCTGGAGGAATCCTCCGATCAAGACTCCTATGGCCACTCCCACAATTGGATCGGGAAGTCCTGGTGAAATAAGGTACGCAGCCCCTATTATACCCACGTTCAAGAAGATGGGGGCAGCGGCCGGTGCTGCAAAACATCTTAAAGAATTGAGGACCCCCATAAAGAAAGCTACGAGGCTTACGAAAAAAATGTAGGGAAATGTAATGCGGGTTAGCAGTACTGTCAGATCGTACTTGATACCGGAACTACCGAAACCAAATGCCTGAATCCTCACGATCCATGGAGAAATAAGAACGCCGAGAATCGTAATTACCGTAAGAATGATGGCAAGAAGAGTCAATACGATCCTGGCAAGTTCAAACGCCTCCTTCTTGCTTTTGGTGGTGAGATACTCGGTAAAAACGGGGATAAAGGCGATGGTAAGTGTACCTTCCGCAAAAAGGCGTCTGAGAAGGTTGGGGATGCGAAATGCCACAAAAAAGGCATCTGCGGCCACGCCGGATCCGAAAAAATTAGCTAAAACCATATCCCGAACAAGGCCCAATATCCGGCTCAGAAAGGTAAAAAACCCGACAACACCTGCTGCCCGGTTGATATTCTTTTCCTCAGATGTTGACAAATCCGAATGTTGCACAGAAAATCCTTGACATACAAAATATATCTGCTGTATGAAGACAGACTTAGTCTGACTATTCAGGAGGTCAAGATTTGGCGAACCATCCATCAGCCCTCAAGAGGGCGAGACAAAACGAGATTAAAAGAATAAGAAACAAGAGTTACAAGACCAGGGTCAAAAAAGCTGTCAAGGAAGTCAGAGTTGCTATAGCAGGCAACTCATTGAATCAGGCAAAAGACAGCTTTGTCAAGGCTGTTTCAATTATTCAAAAGACCGCTTCCAAAGGTGTCATCCATAAGAGAAAAGCCGCTCGAACAATTTCCCGCCTGGCACATCAGGTCAACAGGCCAGCTAATAGTTCATAGCCCAAAGCTGATAATACTCTGCTTGCAACCACCCTTCACAAAGCTACCTGTCATTCATGAGCTGAGAACTAGCCGGCATGCAAAGCGACAATACCAGATTTTCTAAAATCAAATGCTGGTGAGCATCTGATTTAAGGAGTCCGTCAACACGGTAAAGTAGCTTCAATGCCCGTTCAAGGTCGTCTGTGCTCCACTTCTTGTATTGCTTAGCAAGTTTTGATGCTATAAATGGCTGCACCCGAAGCTTTCGGGCCAGATCCGTTTTTTCCCCACCTGCTTTCATGATTGACTTGGTCTTCGACAGCAAGCCAATCTGGCGATTCAACATCCCCACAAACCTGAGAGGGGCCGTTCTGTCTTCTTCTTCCAGGTAACGATTCAAAGACAACAATGATTGAACTGGCCGTCTTAGAGATATTTGATCCATTAGTTCGAAAATAGTATATATGCGGCTGTAAACGGCAATTTCCTTAACCTCTTTTACACCAACAATCGTTTTACCATGCCGGAGATAAAGTTTTTCAAGTTCCGAGTAAAGGTCAATTAAACGGTTCCCCACGATCTCTATAAGGTAATCACAGGCCTGAGTTTCTATGGTAAATCCCAACTCCTCCGCCGTCTTTTTGACCCATGGTACCAACTGACTTTCATATAACTTCCTGAAGTTGACCGCTCGACCCGAATCCCTGATCTTACGGTAAAACTTCTTTCTGAAATCCGGCTTGGATGATACGAATATCAGGCAGGTTGTTTCCAGAGGATCATCAAAGTACGAGATAAACCGTTCAAGGTCTGTATCTAAAAAGTTTTCAGTCCTCCGAACAATAACCAGCCGGCGTTGCGACAGAAATGGATGGGATTGGGCTGTATCAAGTATGTCTGCCAAGTTTGCCTTTTCGCCCTGCTCTTTCCTGGCACCATAATAGATGTGCAGGTTGAAATCTCTTGCCTGTTCTGGAATATAGGATTTGCGGATCCGGGTCAAAACCGTTTCAACCCGGAACTCACTCGGCCCATAAAAAAGATAGAACGGGAACAGTTGTCCCTTTTCCAGTTGTCCTAAAACATATTCAGGAGTAATATCCCCTGTCATCAGAACCTTTCGAAGGTCTTCAGGTATATTTTTTTGGCCAGACGTCTGGCCATTTCCCGGATTGCCTTTCTTTGATTGTAACGGTTGGACATAGGATCATCACTGACCTCAAAGGTCGCCTTTTCTTCCATAGCCTGATCCGCCCATATAACCTGCCCGGTTTTCCTGTCTACAAGCCTAGCATCCAGTTTAATTTTCATCCGGCGTCTGCTTGTGACTTCATAGGTAATAATTTTGTCCTGAACATTGCTTCTGATAATATCATAACTCAAAGGATCTGACTTTATCTCATAAACCTTGCCCGTTAAAACGGCCTCAGCCTCATCTTTCGCCACTAAAGGAACTTTTGTGTGGCCTACCAACTCCTCACGTATGACTTTTGTAAACTCACCTTCAAACCCCAATGAAGAAGAGGAGCTTTCCATCAGTGGAATGGCCAGACTCTGATACTGTGCTACGCTCGGATCACCGGTAGATTTAAGATGGTAACCACAACCAGGTATACCTCCGAGGCACAAACATACAAACATACAAACAACAACAAACCAAAATGGCTTAACGAACTGAACCATTAATGAGGGCCTCAATTAATGTGTAATTATTAACCTTATTATCAGAAAATCATAACTGAAGTCTGATCGCCGAAAGTTTAGATCTCAAACAACAACATTAACCAGCTTATTTTTGACCACAATTACCTTTTTTACAGGCTTCCCGTTAATGAACCTCTGAACCCGTTCATCTGCAAGCGCTTTTGTCTCAATTTCTTTTTGACCGCTGGTTGAAGGGACCTGAATCCTGCTCCTCACTTTCCCGTTTACCTGAAGCACAACCAGGATATTTTCTTCCTCAAGGGCATCCTTACGATAGGCAGGCCAGGGAATCGTGACCAGGCTCTTATCATGGCCAAGCATATTCCATAGCTCTTCTGTAATGTGTGGTACCACCGGTGAGAGCAACACCACAGTGGTTTCCACTGCCTCCCGGACCACGGACCATGCTTTCTCATCTTTTTCCGACATTTCGTTAATTAGTTGACCGATTTCATTTACAAGTTCCATAACCGCAGAAATCGCGGTATTGAAATGAAAGCGGTTTTCAATATCCTCTGTTACCTTCTTAATGGTCT
>CAZUHR010000119.1:0-9298 GCA_964620335.1 uncultured Desulfobacteraceae bacterium | reverse complement strand
AACCATGGCATGGCCTTTAATTCCTCTGGAGAGGGGACCAGTGTAAAATCACAAACCGCTTCCTGGTACGGACTGAGCGAGAGGCTCTCTACTTGCATCTCATATCCGGTCGCTGAGGCATGTATGAAGTATTGGGTCGGCTCCAGGCCTCCAATAATATATATTTTGGTTGGACCGGAACCCCTGGTATCGGTCGCTTTGTATTTTTCGCCGCTCGAAAAATAGGTTGTGATATGTGTGGTGACATCCTTACCGTCCGTTACGGTCACTTCTCCGGACAGGGCCCCGGAATTGGCTATGGGTGCTCGTATCTCGCACATCCACATCAGGGTACCTAAAAAATTCAAATAATAACAAATATTTAATCCATTATCCAAGATTTCATAATACTCATAAGGACTGCCGTTAACGACATAGGTACAGTGTTCAATGGGAACATCGCCAACGGGGGTCGTATGCAATTCCATGTGGCAGCAATGCTCCAGTTCGGGCGTGCCCGCAGATGGCTTCCAGATTTGATGGCTGTCCACGTGGCAGCAGTATTCAACACCGGCTTCCACGTGGCAGCAGTATTCAACACCGTAATCGACGTGGCAGGTGCCGGGCGTCTGATGTTTTGTAAAAGTAATGCTGTATCCTCCGGCACAAGAGTCCACCCCATCGCTCCAGGTCCAATTCGAATGGCCAGCCCGATGCCGTATGACATCGGCATTTCTAGTTCCTCGTCATAACTTGCCGTCCGACTTAATAGATCCACTTGGCCGAGGGTCGGCCATTCGGTCCTTTCCTCTTCAGATACAGTGTGTTTGATATCCGCCTTGAAAGGGGTTTTGAACACACCCCCGATCGTTAGATGTTCGTTGATCCTGAAAAGAAAACCCAGGTTGGCGTTCCAGCCCTCAAAATTGTATTCTTCCATTTTGCTATTGGAATATAGCGCCGGTGTTCCGGCTATATTGAATCTGGATTGGGTTTTATAGTTCTGCTCCCACTTGTTATCAAAGATAAAGTCCCCCCAATAGTTCAGGGTGACTCCGACGGATAAAGACCGTGTTATCTGAATGCAATAGGCAAGTCCCAAGGCGTAAAGCGCCCCTCTTTGTTCATATTCAACTCTGTGCGGTCCGTCATAGATCGTGGGCGGTGGATAGATGAAATTGAATTTCCAGTCGCGATTGAAATCATAAAGATGCTGATAATTCAAAGAAACAACCATGTTGTGATCCAGCAATGTAAAAGGGTAGACCGCGCTCAGATAGTTGATATTGAAATCATCGACACTGTCCGATCCCGAAGCTTCGGGATTATAGGTAAATGACTTATCTTCAGTTCTTTGAATACCACTGAAAACGGCTGAAATCTCGGGCGTTTCAAGTTGAATAAGTCCGCCCGGGTTCCAGGTTGCGGCCGTAGCGTCGTCAGCGACAGCAATGAATGCGCCGCCCATGCCGAGGGCCCTGGCACCGGAACCAACAGGATTCGGCGAGGAAGGCAATTCAACCCCTGTTCCTCCTTGGGCCCATGAGAATGAGATGCAACACCAGGATCCCAGGCACAATCCCAAAGCAGATAACAATCCCCTTTTGAGGGGTTTCTTCATGTTTTTAACCCTTTTTCAACATTAACAGGATCTGCTTCAGTGGTCAGATACACGCGTGAGCCTTTTGAAAATTCTTCGGATGATTTCAAGCGTCTGTCGAAAGTGAGAGTGGTAAACAATCTAATTTTGATTAAAAATATAAAATAAATTAGGAGTTTGAGTCAAGGGAAATGCTGCCAGAACATGAGCACTTGATAGAGTTTTGCATGGCGCTAAAACCCGCTGCAAGTTCATCCCCAAAAGAGGTGGCAACGGAATATTTGAAGACACAACCACCAGAATTTAACAATAATTCTCCTTTTCCAAAAGGAACAGTACGGTGAAATGACCTTGTGTATTAATGGACAATGGTTCACAATGCCTGTGTATGGTAAGCCCCGCGTTGCTGAATCGAGCCAAGATGTTCACTGAGAGATGGTCCCTGGGGTTGAGAAAAGATGGCCGCACAACAATTGGCAGGAGGCATGGAAAGAATAAGTGTGCAGTCAGAGTTTCGTGCTGAAAAAGTAAAGGTTCAAACTCCGGCGGGGATAGCGCGTTGCTAATGGGAAGCGGCCTGTGAGACCTGTATCGAGCGTTGTCCCATGGATGTCCTGAGCATGGGTGATGATGACATACCCCTGGTGAATTTGGATCGATGCATCGGGTGCGGTGTATGCGCAACAGGATGTCCATCCGAGGCCATTGTGATGGAGGAGAGGGAGGAAATACCGGTACCCCCAATGGATCGCAAGGCCCTTAAGGAGGCGATGAAGGCAAGTATTGCGAGTTAAACGGATACGGTTCAGGATTGCGCAGAACTCATCAACAACATTTCTTATCACCATAAACAAGTAGGCCAGCCAGCGAAAGGAGGAGACACGATGAATGCCGTGACGGAACTACTGGGATGCCGATATCCGGTTATTCAGGGGGCTATGGGCGTTATCTGTAACCCTGAATTGGTGGCTGCTGTATCTGAAGCCGGTGGATTTGGCCTTTTAGCTACAGCTTTTGCGGAGGACCCGGAAGTCTTACGAAATCAAATCAGAGACACAAAGCAACTCACAAACAAGCCTTTTGGTTGTAACCTGTTCGTAATGAACCCTTTGGCTCAGGAATTCTCAAAGGTGCTGGCTGAAGAAGACGTCAGGACGGTAACCGTTTCTGGCGGTTCGCCAAAAGTTCTTATGCCTCTCTTGCATGATCTAGGGATAAAGGTAATTGTTGTAGCGCCCACAGTGGAAGGGGCGAAAGGTGCCGAGGCATTAGGGGCCGATGCGATAGTGGCGGAAGGTGCGGAATCTGGTGGAGTGCAAGGGTTCAAAGGCGTTTCAACTATGGTGCTTGTACCTGCAGTGGTAGATGCGGTAAAGATTCCAGTGATAGCAGCAGGAGGTATAGGGGACTCTCGTGGATACAAAGCAGCACTGGCTTTAGGTGCTGAAGGTGTGCAGATGGGAACCCGATTTATTGCAACAAAGGAATGCATTGCTCATTCCCTCTACAAGCAAACCATTATTGACTCTTCTGAGACTGGCACAGGATTGGTGAGCATGGGTAGATTCCAAGTTCGAGCATTACGAACACCGTTAGCCGAAGAATTGATAAAAAATACGGAGGCGCCGCGTCCTGGTTTTACCAGGAAAGTTATGGAGGAGGCATGGATTACAGGAGGCTTGGATGTTGGTCTATTACCTGCCGGGCAGGTAGCTGGTTTAATTTCTGGAACCCCATCTGTTGAAGATATTATTCAAGAAATGATTAGTTAGAAATTCTATTAGATACCTCTTTTGGATTCATACAGAAACTAGAGCAGATCGGGAGTGATCCATGCCATACGTAGAAAACGCAGGAGTTCGAATTCACTATCAAGTTGAAGGAAAAGGTGCGCCGCTCGTGCTCCAGCACGGTTTCAGCAGTAACATTGAGACCGTGCGAACCTTAGGGTATCCGGGTTACCTTGAAGACAGCTACCAGGTCATCTTGATTGATGCTCGAGGGCATGGTTCGAGTGACAAACCTCATACGCCGGACGCCTATGGACTGGAGAAATCCGTGGGCGATGTTCTTACTGTTCTAGACGAACTGGACATAAAGAAGGTCCACTTCTTTGGTTACTCCATGGGTGGGGTGTTCGGATTCGCTATGGCCAAATATGCTGCCGAGCGCTTGCTGTCTCTGATCTTAGGAGGCGCTCACCCATACGCTGATGACTTCACCTCATTCCATAAGATTGATGGCAAAGACCGGGAGGCGTTCGTGGGTGCTTTAGAGACGCTTATTGGGGAGAAGATGGCGCCGGACCTGGTTCCGCTCTTGTTGGAGAATGACCTTGAGGCTCTCGCCGCTGCAGCCCGACCCCGTCCGAGTATGGAAGCCGTTTTGTCGAACATGAAGATGCCGTGTCTACTATTTGCCGGGACAGCTGATTCCCGCCACCGGCTGGTTAAGGCTTGTGCCAAGCATATACCTGATTGCAGGTTCGTCAGCTTCCCGGGTCTCGGCCATATTGACTGTTACTTGCGAGTCGACCTGGTTATTCCCCATATCCGGGAGTTTCTTGAAGGACTGGAGATTAAAGGGAAGGGTTAGAAGCGAGATCCTGCGTTAGCGGGGCTGTAGGGAGCTTTAATTGACCGCCGTCGGAGCGTACGTTGTCATTGAACCGGAATTCGGAAATGAAAACAGCTTGAGGGACTGAACAATGAGATACGACAGAGACAAGGTTGATGAAATGGTTCTTGCGCTTCTGTACCTGACGACTCATGATAAGGGAACCAGGGCGTGGAAAGGTATGGATTGGGATGCAATGGACCGCCTCCATGACAAGGGTTTTATTGGAAACCCCAAGACTAAGGCAAAGTCAGTCACTCTGACAGAAAAGGGGCAGAGATTATCCGAAGAGTTCTTCAAGAAGCATTTTGGTTTAACTTAATAAAGATGGACTCGTAAAAAGTCCATCAACGGTCCGAGGGCGGTTAAGCCCCGGACTGGGGGGGTGTAACCATTTGAATTCACTTCAAATGGCGGGGGAGGGGTAGCCCTCCTCCGCCGAGTAAAAAGGCTCGAAGCGACTTTTTACGAGGTTGTCAATAAAGGGCTTTGGTGGATTACATAAAGAAAGGGGGAAATCATGTATGGTTGCAACGGCAGGTTTCTAAAGGTCAATTTGAGTACCGGGACGATCAGTGAAGAAACATATGATAAAACATTTGCAAAAATGTTTCTCGGGGGTAACGGGCTCGCAGCCAAACTCATCCATGATGGGGTTCCCTCTGATGCAGATCCCCTGGGACCGGAAAATGCGATTGTATTGACCGTGGGGCCTTTAACCGATACCCCCATATGGGGAACGAGCCGCGGGCATATGGCTTCCCTATCCCCCATGACCGGTCTCTTTGCCGACTCAAACTATGGTGGAAAATTCGCGACCATGCAGAAAAGGGCCGGTTTTGACGCCATTTATATAACAGGAAAATCAGATAAGCCGGTTTACTTGCTCGTGACAGACGAGGGTGCGGAGATAAAGGATGGAACTGATTATTGGGGAAAAACGACAGAGGATACCCTGTCCGGCCTCGAAACCCGAGAAGGGGAGGGTGCTGTCTGCGCGGCCATCGGGCCTGCCGGTGAAAACAAGGTTCACTTTGCAAATGTGGCGTGTGGTGGAAAAAGGCTTGGGGTAGCCGGCCGGGCGGGCATGGGCGCAGTAATGGGATCCAAAAACCTCAAGGCCGTTTTGGTTAGAGGAACAAAAAAAACCCGGATTGCGGATCGCGAAGCGCTCAAACAGGTGCTCAAAGAGAAATATCCCGACCTCAAGCAGAATGCCGCTGCGCTGACCAACATGGGGACGCCGTTTCTCGTCAAGTTCATTAATTCAAAAGGGCTGCTTGGTACCCGAAACAACACAAAAGAAGTGTATGAACATTTTCATGACATCAGCGGGGAGCTTATCAAGGAAAAATATTGGGAGGAGGATACGGCCTGTTTTGGCTGTCCGGTCGCTTGCGGAAAAAAAATTCGAATAAAAAAAGGCGAATATGCCGGGAAAAAAGTAAAAATGCCCGAATATGAGACGATCTATGCGCTTGGTTCCATGCTGGACAACCGGGATGTTGAATCCATTTTTGATGGAAACCACCTTTGCAATCTCTTGGGCCTGGATACGATTTCCATGGGCGTCACACTTGCTTTTGTGGCAGAATGTATGGAAAAGGGCATTGTCACGGAAGAGGACCTGGGGGAGAGCGTGAAATTTGAAGACGGTGCCGGCATGATCGAGTTCATTAAAAAGACGGCCAACAAAGCGGGTATTGGAGAATATCTCGCCATGGGTTCAACACGGCTTGCGGAAAAATTCGGCGGGGATGCCTACAAATACCTCCATGCGGTCAAAGGGTTGGAGATTCCCGGGCATTCGCCCCGGGGTCTAAGAGGGATGTCTTTGTCCTATCCCACTTCCAATCGGGGCGGCAGCCATCACGATGGAAGGCCGAATTATGCGACGGCTGATTCCGATCCCGGTTTTGAAACGCAGCCCGAGTACATATTAAAAAGCCAGTGTTTTACTGCGGTCGGGGACTCTCTCGTGATTTGCCGTTTCATTGCGGAGCGGGGTGTGGGCACGCCCCTGAATGAAGACATGGTCCACATGGTTAATAGTGTGACCGGTTGGAACCTTAAGCTGGAGGATCTGGAAAAGATCGGAGAGCGAATATACAACCTTGAACATTTGATAAATATTAGAAGAGGGTTTCGCAGGGAAGATGTGACCCTTCCGTATCGGGTCATGAACGAACCCATACCGGACGGTCCTGCAAAGGGTCGTTATTGTACCAGGGCAGACCTGGACTCGATGCTTGATCAATATTTTAGATTGAGAGGGTGGGACCGGAACGGCGTTCCCACAGATGAGAAACTCATTGAACTGGGCTTGAAATAGGGCCCGCTATCAATGAATCCAAACACAATATCTGAAAGGGGGAGTTATTCATGCTGGCACAATTCAATGTTCCTTCTGCGATCCTTGTGGGCGGAGGCGCAAGCAAGGAGGTCGGTACCCAGGCCAAGCGGTTCAATCCGGAGTGTGTGCTTTTGGTGACGGACTTGTTCATGGAACAGACGGGGACGGCCGGTCAGATCTGCGGCTATTTGGAAAAAGAGGGAATAAAAACCTCGGTCTTCTCAGGTGTCCGTCCGGATCCAACGGACAAGGATGTTCTCAGTGGCTTAAAGCAATTTCAGGAAGACCGGTGCGACATGATCGTGGCCCTTGGTGGCGGGAGCCCCATTGATGCTGCCAAGGTGATTTCCGTGCTGGTGAACAATGAGCTCCCCATGAGTCAGTATGCGGGGTATCATCAGGTTTCAAGACCCGGCGTCCCACTGATCGTGATACCCACAACGGCTGGAACAGGAAGCGAGGTCACCAAGGTTGCGGTCATCTCCGACACGGAACGGGATGTAAAAATGATGATGCTCGATTTGAATCTGATGGCCGATGTGGCATTGGTGGATTATGAACTTAGCCTCACCATGCCACCGGATCTTACGGCAAATGTGGGTGTGGACACACTTGTCCATGCCGTTGAAGCGTACGTGTCCAAGAAAGCAAACCCTATGAGCGATCCCATTGCGTTATCCTGCATCTCCCTTGTGGCGCAACACCTCTACACGGCCTATAAGGAGCCTGATAACAGGGGGGCAAGGGAAGGCATGATGCTGGCATCCTGTCAGGGCGGTATGGCATTCGCCAATAGCAGCGTTTGTCTTGTGCATGGCATGAGCAGGCCTATCGGTGCGCTTTATCACGTGCCCCACGGCCTGTCCAATGCGGTTTTGATGCCGACGGTGACGGAATATTCCGTTTCAGGCGCCTTGAAACGATATGCTACCATTTCCCGCACCATGGGGTACGTTTCTGAAAAAGACTCCGATGAGGCAGCGGGTTCTGCTCTGATTTCAGGGCTTCAAGCCCTTAACGATAGCCTGAATATTCCCCGGATGGGTGAATGTGTTAAGGTGGACCGGACCACTTTTGATGAAAAAGTCGAGAAAATGGCAAAAGACGGCCTCGCCTCAGGGAGCCCGGATAATAATCCTGTTGTGCCCGACGTGGCCGATATTATAGACCTCTATCACAGGGCTTGGTAGAATCGGGATTTTCAGGCGGAGGGGACTTCGGCTTGAAGAGGCAAGCGGTATGCGGGGCGTTATGGTGGATTTTTGTAAAAGAAGCCTGGTTAAGATGTGATTTATTTTTCAATTAACGAGCTAAGAACCCCAAATAATAAGCGTTGATAACTGAGAAGCGGATCCCGAAACCTGAAAGCTCAAAGGTCATCATGATCCCCTTGCTATACCAGTTTTGCACTGGTCTTTTACTGGGTACTAATCTGGCCTTGATTTTTAGTAAATTTCCTGCATAATTACGCACAGTTGTTTTAATCTCCTTAACCACTCACTTCATATACTGCGGAGTTCAGATCATATCATGGAAAAACACCTCAAATACTGCCATCCTTGCTCCTAACAGGAGCTAAACAGTTCTGTTGGGAGTTTATTTTTTCACCTTAACAATGCCAAATTCTTCAAACTTTTGCTGGAGGCGAGAAGAGTGTGAAAATGGCCGCTGGAAAAAGGCAAATTGAAAAATGAAAGGGGAAATGCGAATAGGGAAAAACCATAAGAAAATAAACTGGGCATGGTACCAGATATGAATGCCTGACCCTTAATAAGGAGGTGCTTATTATGTCGGATTCAGTTAAAACTGCGCGTTTCAGCTTGTGGGTTTTCTGGACGGGGATTTTCAACATCGTTGCTTATTTAGCGCTTCTGTGTCCCTATACACTGAAGATCTTTCTTAGCACTTCAGCTGGCCTAGGTAATGCCTTGGGGCTTAGGGGGACTGTGTTGTCCATGCCGGAAAATATAAACCACGTGGTAATGATTAACATACTCGGCCTTCTCGTTGTTTTTTTGGGAATTTTGCTGATCATTGCGGCGCTGGACGTAGAGAAAAGAGCGTGGTTCATCTTCTGGGAAGGTTTGACAAGGATTTTTATTTTTCTCTTTTTCCTCTATTTTGTTTTATTCAGTAGTGCCGCCCAGATCCTGCTCCTGTTCGGAATTATCGATCTTATCATAGGCGTTATTTACATGTATTACATTTTTACAATAAAGGATTTGAAGATAACATAGCCGCAGAAATTTCAAATAAACCTTTTAGCTGTTGGGCTGATAGCTGAAAGCTGAACGCTTAATAAATAGCCAAGAGTCAAGAGCAGACTTGACCCTTTTACGACGAAGATGTCCTTAAGCTGGACCGTTGGTCCGAGGATCTCAGGCAGGGGGCTGGAGCGAGAAATCAAGGAGATCGACAAGCAAATACGCGAGGCTCGCAAGACGGCGGCACTGGCGCAGTCGCTGCAGGACAAACTGGAGGCCCAGAAAGTTATCAAGGCCCTGGAGAAGACGCGCAACACCAAGCGTCGCGAGTTGTTCGATGCCCAGGACGCCATCGACGCCCAGCGCGAGGAACTGATTGAGAACATAGAAAAACAGTTGAAGCAACGGCGGAGTGTGCAGACGCTGTTTTGCATTCGATGGAGTCTTGTATGACCAGATACCGTACAATGTCAAATAACAAAGAGCAAATGCCTCCAGACAATTCATCGTTGGAGGAGAGACGGCGTCTCATTGAGATATGGCGAA
>CAZUHR010000118.1:0-9305 GCA_964620335.1 uncultured Desulfobacteraceae bacterium | reverse complement strand
TCAGCTGGGCAGAGGTGGGGAATGTGCACCTCTTCTCAAAAAAACCGATCCGTTCTGTCCAGGATCTTTCGATGCTAAAAGTATGGACCTGGTCAGGCGACCCTATTGCAAAGGAGACATTCTCCGCCTTTGGGATCAACCCCATACCTCTTGCCATTACGGATGTCACCACTGCTATCAACACCGGTATGATCGACACAATCTATGCACCCCCACTGGGTGCACTTGCTCTTCAGTGGCATACCCGTATGAATTACATGATGGCTTTGCCGCTTGTTCATTCAACGGGCGCAGTCCTAATCTCTTCGAAATACTTCCAAAAAATGCCCGAAAAACTTTCAAGGTTGCTTAGCGAATCCTTTGATGTAGCAATGAGTGATCTTACATCGGTTTTAAGAAAACAGAGCAAGGAAGCTATACAGGTAATAAAAAACAGTGGCCTGACCATACTTCCTACCCCTTCAGGGGATGCCTTAAAGCAGTTTTACAGCATTCACGACCAAGTTGCCCTGAAACTGACGGGTAAAATTTATCCAAAAGATGTCCTTGACCGAGTCTATGACATACTGAAAAGACCAAGATAAGTTTTGCCTCGCTTCCGAAAATTGAAACTAAAAACCTGGTACCCAGAGTGTTGTTTAGCGACTGCAGATTTTAGTTTCAAATTTCCGTTTTCAAACCCGATAGTGCCATGAAATGCCTTAAACGGATCGATAAGACCCTTATGAAATTTGAGGGCTGGTTGATTGTCGCTTTTCTCTCGGTGATGGTTATCCTCACCTTCATCCAGGTCGTTCTCAGAGGTCTGTATACGCATGCTCATCTTACGTGGGCCAACTCCTTAATGGGACAATTGGATTGGTCTGAGCCTTTTGTCAGACTTCTGGTGTTGTGGTTGACCTTTCTGGGCGCTTCTCTCCTGACCGAAGAAAATAAACATATCAAGATTGATCTCCTATCCACCCTTATTCCACCAAAATGGCTTCCGGTACTGGAATTCATCTTATCTCTCGTTTGCATTCTGATATCTGCCCTGATGCTCAAAGTTTGCACTGACTATATCAAAATGGAAATGACCTTTGGACAAAACATGTTTTTTAATTTACCCAGCTGGATAGGCCAGCTAATACTCCCGGCTGGTTTTGCCGTTATCCTTTTTCGTTTTTTGCTTAGGGCGATTGCTCAGGGGCTTGAAATAGCCAGAGGACTGACAAGATGATCCTTGCAATGGTCATATTACTTATCATTCTGGTCATTGCAGGCCTTCCGCTTTTTATTGGCATTCTGGCCTCGGCTATGATGGGCCTTTATGTAAACCAGGTTGATCTTGCCGCAATACCGATTGAAATCTTTCGACTGGCCAATTCCCCAGTATTACTGGCTATTCCCCTTTTTACCTTTGCAGGCTATCTGCTGGCTGAGGGCGGTACCTCAGGTCGTCTGGTGCGGTTTTCAAGAAGCCTCTTCGGGTGGATACCGGGCGGTCTCGGCGTTGTCGCTCTGGTATCCTGTGCATTTTTTACCGCAATAACCGGGGCAACAGGTATTACTATTATCGCCCTTGGCGGACTGCTTTTTCCTGCGCTTATATCTGAGAAGTATGACGAGAACTTTTCTCTTGGCTTGATGACAATTTCAGGCAGTCTGGGGCTTCATTTTCCTCCAAGCCTCCCGATCATACTTTATGGGTTTGTTTCAGGGGTAAGCATTGAGAAGCTTTTTATGGCGGGCCTCTTGCCGGGCATTATAATGGTCGGAATTCCCTGCCTTTTTTCAATATATATGGGGAAAAAATGGAAACTTGAAAGGCCTTCCTTCTCGGGCCGGGTGTTTATTTCCGCCCTTAAGGGAGCCGCATGGGAATTGCCGATTCCCTTTTTCATCATCGCAGGCATATACTCCGGCTTCAGTACGGCTACGGAAACGGCGACCCTCACGGTTATCTATGTCCTTTTCGTCAAGGTCATTATCTTTCGAGAGTTAAACCTGACCGGGGACCTGCCGCGCGTAATGAAGGAAAGCACAAAGATGGTCGGGGGTATTATGATTATCCTCGGGGCTGCGTTAGGCTTTACTAATTACCTGGTAGACGCATTCATCCCCATGAAAATCCTAAAACTCATGGAAGGAATGGTTGAAAACAAGATTGCATTCCTGATCGTCCTGAATTTTTTTCTGATTCTTGTCGGTTGCATGATGGACATATTCAGTGCCATCCTGGTGGTTGTTCCCCTTATCATACCCCTTGCATCCCGGTTTGGAATTGATCCTGTCCACTTGGGCGTGATCTTTCTTGCCAACCTGGGAATCGGTTACAACACACCTCCAGTTGGGCTCAACCTTTTTATTGCGAGTTCCAGGTTTGACCGGCCGGTGATACAATTATATAAGGCGACCCTGCCCTTTTTGGTACTTCTTCTCTTGAGTCTGGCCTTTATTACCTATTGGCCTGCATTAAGCCTGTTTTTGCCAGGCCTATTGAATCACTGATCAGGTAAAAGTTTGTGTTTGTAGAAACGAGAGAATCTGTGTTATAAATACAAAATCCACTTGTAGTTGAGAGGATTGTATTTAGGGATAAAACAACAGAAAAGGAGGAGGTGAGGTATGAACAGAAAAAACTGCAAGAACATGGTCATTATCATTCCACTTATAGCCATATTTGCTGGACTCGGCCTTGTAAATTCAACACTTGGAGATTCCCCTGATGTTATTATTTCTATGGTCAAAAATGATGTGAAGGTAAAAAAAGCGACTACTTCCACATGGCAAAAGGCCGAATTAAACATGCCGCTTTCAAAGGGTGATTGTGTCAAGACAGGTGATAATTCTTTTGCCACCCTGAAATTTTCCTACCCAAAAGACAACTGCTTTCAGCTATATCAAAATACCGAGGTTATCGTTGGAGATCTCATGAAAGGCGAGGATAAGCCTCTTAAAGCGATAAGAATGAGTATGCTCAAGGGCGGGACCTGGGCCAAGCTGAAAGGCATGGAAGACAAGGATCTATCGTTCAAACTCTCCACGCCCAATACTGTAGCGGCCATAAGCGGTACGGCATTGGCAACGATTGTCTATAGCGATAATGACACATACTTCTGCGCCTGCGATGGGGTGATAGATATAGGCACCCCCGGCAAGATGGTAACTATTAAGAGATGTGAGGGAACCACCGTTAAGGGGAACGCTCCACCTTCATTTCCTCTCACCGACAAATACATCATAATGGATAAGAAATACGAAAAAGACCCGCGGTATAGCTGGTGTATTCACTGCCATTCAATGATGATGAAAACAAAGTGCGCGCCTAAATCAGCGCCCAAAAAGGCAGGCTGCGGGAAATAACTCCATCCATTCTAAAATAAAAATAGAGCAAGAAAAGGCTATTTTGTTGTGTGGGAAAACACTCTATCCCAGTCCTCTGGAGGTGGGTTTTTTCTGAAGACTTCGGCCCGGCCCAGGAATATCTGGGCGGGCCTGTCGTGGGGAAAACGATCTAAGAATTCAGAAAAGAAATCTCGCGCTTCCTCCCACTTCATTGAATAATAAAGTTTTAAACCATCCTGAAAATTCTGTGTCTTTACCTGTAATTCCTGGGAAAGGTTGTTTTTTGCCCCCACCAATTCAAAAATCTCCATCGGCTTTTTGGATCCCTTCACCATGACCATATCCAAAGGGCGGCAAAGAATTTTATCCCTGATACCCTTTTGTGTCGCGGCACTGATTACTATATCTACTCCATATGATTTGGTCAGCCCTTCCAGCCTTGATGCAAGATTCACGTTCTCACCGATAACTGTGTAGTCGAATCGTTCCTGGGATCCAAAATTTCCGACCTTAACTATGCCGGTATTCAATCCAATGCCTATACTGATACGGCTTTTTCCCTCATTCTCCCATTTGCTGTTTAGTTTTCTGAGATTATCGATCATAGAAATGGCCGACAGGCATCCCCTCATGGGATGGTCGGGCAGGTCAATAGGTGCGCCATAAATCGCCATGATCGCATCACCAATGAATTTGTCCAGTGTTCCACCGTGGGCGAATACACTTCCGGTCATAGCAGAAAAGTATTCATTGAGCATCTCACCCAAAAAATCCGGGGGCACGCTCTCCGAAAGTGTCGTAAATCCCCTGATATCAGAAAAGAGGATGGTCAGTTCTTTAGTCTCGCCACCCAGTTTAAGCCTCTCCGGGTCCTTAGTGAGCTCCGAGACTACTGCCGGACTCACATAATGACGAAATGCCCTTCTTATCTCCCGCTCTTTTTTCTCAACCGTCACAAAGTGATAAGCAAGCCCGGTTATGTATACAGCGAGGAGACCGCTAACCGGCTTTACTATCTTTAGCCAGATGTTGAACCAGCTAAAAAGAAAATATGAGGACACAATGAAGGATATAAGAATCGCTGCAGAGAGTAATCCTCCACTCAAAGGCCTCACCCTGCAGAGAATCAGTATCGTACCGACCATCACCACAAAATAAACGAGGGCCTCAATCCATGAATTGAGGGGCCTAAGGAAGTTTCGACCGAGGATGGAGTTAATTATGCTTGCGTGAAGCTCCACTCCATATGCAGATGAGCCGAAGGGTGTTTCGAGGACATCGGGCATTCCAGTATGGGTTGATCCCACTAATACAATCTTATCTTTGAAAAGACCGAGATCAATACACGGTTTTTCGCCTTTCTGCTCCTGCATAAAGGCTATGATAATCTGAACAAAATTCGTCCACAGCCAGTCTTTTGATTTTCCAGGAAAGTTAATCAACATCCGGTTTCTCTGGTCAAGAGGAATTGAAATCCTTTTCTCGCCCGGAAGGTTCAAGTTTAATGACTTTCCTGCTATCAGCTCGATACCATCATTTTTAACACCCAGGAATTTGCATGCTAACTCAAGTCCGAATGCTGATCTATCCCTGAACCTCAACGGAATGTGTCTGACAATACCGTCCTCGTCTGGAGAGACATTGACAAAACCACAACCCGCCGAAACATTGTGAAAACAATCCAAAGGCATAAGATTGCTGCCATCTTTGTTATTACCAGAAAAAGCCATAGGGAGGCAGACGTTTCCTGCCTCCTTTACCGACTCTGCCAGACAGGCATCCGATTGAGGATCATCCTTGTCCGGTCCACAGAAAAGCACGTCATAGCCAATTATTTTTGTACCATAACTACTTAGTATTTGAATTAGGTCAGAATGATACCTTCTCGGCCAGGGCCAGCGTCCAAGCAGTTCAATATCCTTTTCCCCAATGGATACCAGGATAATATCCTTATTAATGGGGATCTGTCCTCTAAACTGAAATCTATAGTCCAGCATCTTCAGCTCAATGAGCCGAAACGGTTTCAGGCCCGTAAAAAAAAATAAAGAAAGTGCTACGAAAAAACATAACCCAAAAAGAAAAAGACTGTTTAATTGTTCAGACGGAAGAATTTTTTTAAGCGTGGAAGTGCTGAAAGCACGAATCTTATTCATAGTTTCATTGACCTAACAGGTGAAGTTATGATAATTTTCCTTTGTATTCGGTGATATGTCAACCTTAACAGAAAATACATATCTTTGAAAATACTTGATAGTTGTTTATAAGGTGAGAAAATGAAAAAATATATGAACGTGTTCCTGATACTGTTGGGAACAGTATTTTTTGTTTTAATCACCGATGCTTACGTTCTTTCAGGTGAATTCAAACAAAGCATTTACAACCCTGGTAAACTCAAGCCGATTAACAGTAAGGTCAAGGTGAAGGTAGGTGATGTGGCCCCGGATTTCACGCTTCCTTCCATTTCCGGAGAAAAGGTTTCGTTAAAAGAATACCTCGGAAAAAAGAACGTGGTCCTCTCGTTTGTTCCCGCGGCGTGGACTCCTGTTTGCTCAGAGCAGTGGCCGGGCTTCAACAAAGGGAAAGACGTTTTTGAAAAAAATGATTCTATATTAATCGGAATCACGATTGACAACATACCGACTTTATATGCTTGGACAAATCAGATGGGAAAGCTATGGTTCCCTGTGCTTTCCGATTTTTGGCCTCATGGCGCGGTAGCTGATTTGTACGGAGTATTGCGTCCTGAGGGAATTTCGGAGAGGGCCATCTTTATAATCGACAAAAAAGGGGTAATTCGCTATATAGATGTCCATGATATAAACAAGCGACCGCTTCTTGTGACAATTGTTCTGGAACTGGGAAAGCTGGAGAAATAATTTTTATTTGAAAATTTCTAGTTGATACTTAACTTATCTAAAACACCGAGTCCTTTAGAAAATAATGCTTTTGTTGTGAAAAACGGTGTTTTATCTCTTTGATCTAAAGGAGAAAGAGAATGCCCATTTATGAATTTAAATGCAAAAACTGTGGAAATACTTTTGAATATCTGTGCATGCGCAGCGACGACGAAAATCATGTAAAATGCCCTTCATGCGGTAAAGAGAAATCAGAAAAACTGCTGTCAACCTTTTCCTCCGGCCCTTCTGGTTCGAGTCAGGGCTTAGGTAGTATTGGCGCATCGTCCTGTTCTCCATCGGGCGGTTTTTCTTGAGCAGCATGATGTTGAATATGGCCGGGTGCCATATCAAATATTCACTGCCAGGTCTTGAAAAAAATATTTTTTGCGAGCATGAAACAGGGCAACAGTTTGAAGCGGACAGATACGAAAGGAAAGGAAAAAGGGATGAATATCTGGATTCCAATATTGATAATCGTAGCCTGGTTTCTTTTACAGGCATTTATCCTTCCAAAATTGGGGATTTCAACATGACTGAGAAAAAGCTGTCAGGTAGGCAGCGCTGAAAATATCACAAAAACTTATAAAAAATAATTTTAGTAAGTCTCTGAATTTATCTTTTATTTATTGATATTAGGGAAATTTTAATCTGGGAAGAATGTAGACGCGGTTAACCAGGGTACCAAACAGCAGCATTTAATTACCGGAGATGTTACTCGATTTGCTGTTTTGAAGTATCTAGATCCGCTATAAACTGGTTAATTAGTTTTTCATTATCCTGCTCGGATATCCCCTTTATAAGCCTTTCTTTCACCATAGAAATTGCAATATCCACCATCTCATCAGATAATTGCTTTCTGGCCTTGGCTAACTGATATCCAGAGTAGGCTTTTGCATCCTCAATCATTCTATCGGCTGTTAATTTCGCCTCCTCAATAATTCTTTCTTTCTCCTTTTTCCCCATTTCAATAATATTTTGCCTTATTGCTTCTATATGCTGCTCGATTTCCTCAATCTTTGCGGATTCAGCATTCATTCGGGATTCCGCATCCTTAAGTTGCTTTTCAATCGTATCAAGGTCTTTTTTAGTTTTGTCCCGAACACCCCGCAAGAAATCCATTAGAGGTTTCCTTGCATATTTAAGGAAAAAGAAAACTAAAATCCCGAAATTAACCCACAGCATTATATTGTCCCATAGCCTTCGGCCGGAGCTCATCTTTTCAGCTCCGAAGGCATCGGGACAGAAAAAAAACACATATACGTAAAGACTGGAAACCAGTATGGTCATATACAGAAATTTTCCGTGTGATCTTTTCATGCAGAAATCCTCCTGCCGATCACCCTTTCCGTCATCTCCCCGGCAAGTGCTGCTGCCTCGTCATAGAGCAGCGATTTCGTTTTGTTGACCTCTGCCTCAATTTCTTTATCGGCATTTAACTTTATTGCCGTAACCTCTTTCCGGGATTCTTCAATCAGTTCTGATCCCTTTACTATACCAGTGCCACGGTATTCGGCTCGTTCCTCTACGGCATTCTTTCTTGCATCATTTTCCTTTGAAATGAATTCCTGCCTCAGTCTTTCGGCGTCATTTTCAAGGCTTTTTATCCTGTTACCTGTTTTATCAGTATATTCTTTCCTGTCCCTTATCAGTTTCAGTAAGGGCTGAAACATCAGGCGGTTTAGAATAAACATCAAAATCAAAAAATGTATCACCTGGGCCAACAAGGTTGCGTTGATACTAATCATGATTTAATCCCGTCCGGATTATTTAGACCACAAACAGAAGGAGTAAAGCCACCACCAACGAATAAATTCCCGTAGATTCGGATACGGCCTGTCCTACGAGCATGGTTCTTGTAAGAAGGCCAGCCTCCTCCGGTTTTTTTCCAATCGCCTCGCACGCCTTGCCGGCGGCAAAACCCTCTCCGACTCCAGGACCTATCGCCCCCAATCCCATGGCGATTCCCGCTCCTAAAAATGCCGCTGCCTTGATAAGATCTGGACCGCTAATATCCATTTTTCCCCTCCTGATTTTTCTTTTTACTTAACTAAGATTAGTAATGCTAAACAACAAAGATAAGAACAAGACTCACGACCATTGCATAAATCGCCGTAGATTGCGAGACGGCCTGGCCGACGAGCATGGTCCGTGTCAATGCGCCTGCCGCCTCCATGTTTCTTGCCACCCATTTCACTGCGCCTTCTGCTGTAAGGCCGTTTCCGATACCAGGGCCTATTCCACCGAATCCCATGCTGATTCCAGCCCCGAGAAGTGCCATGGCCGGGGCCAGAGAAGTTGTCTGGGGAAAGGCCTTAAACATCAAAACAAAACTCACCAGAAGACCGAAAATAGAAGGCGTTTGGGATACAGCCTGACCTACCAGCATCGTTGTGGTTACCTGCCCAATGCTATCAGGATTCCTTGCAATTCCGGAACAACTGGCACCCGCCGCCAACCCCCCCCCGGCTCCTGATCCAATGGCTGCCAAACCGGTACTGATACCAGCCCCTAATAACGCCGCCCATGTAGGCGAAACAGGAAGCCCCCCGAATTCCATGAACATGAGCATAAGGGCCACAACCATGGCAAATATAGCCGGTGTCTGGCAGACTGCCGAACCAATGAGCATATTAGTTGTCAGGCGGCCTGTCACAGCGGGCTGTCTGCCTATTCCGAGGCACGCCTCGCCGCCTGGAAACCCTGATCCTATTCCTGAACCTATGGCGCCAAATCCCATGCTGAGTCCCGCCCCCAACAGGGCAGCAGCCTTTAGGATGCTTTCCGAGGAAGACATGTCCATAAAAAGAAGAAGAATAGCAATCACAAGTGCGAATATTGCGGCGGATTCAGCAATGGCCTGACCCACAAGCATGTTTTTCAAAATATCCCCGGACCTCTCGGGTTTCCGGCTAAGGGCCTCATTGGCCAAACCGGCTGTGAAACCTTCACCCAAGGCAGCGCCAATTGCACCAAGGCCTATACAGCATCCTGCCCCCGCATAAGAGGCCAGTTTTATGGTTGTAGGTAAGTCAAATGTCATAATCACTTAACCTGAACTGATATGTAAACAAGCGTCAACAT
>CAZUHR010000117.1:0-9328 GCA_964620335.1 uncultured Desulfobacteraceae bacterium | reverse complement strand
TCAGGATGCCGGATTTGAGGTGTATGTGGGAGCCCATCCTTATATTATCAAGCACCGTCATACCTCCATACAGCTCAAGTTTCTGAAAGGTCCTACCAATTCCCATTTCCGCCCTCTTATGGGGAGAGAGGTTGTTGATATTCTCTCCTTTAAAATAAATATTTCCCTTTTGAGGGCGATAAAGGCCATTAATGCAGTTCATCATCACTGTTTTACCGGCACCGTTCGGCCCGATAATAGAGTGAATCTCCCCTTTTTTCACCTCCAAACTCACTCCAGCCAGAGCAGCCACCTTACCGAAATACATGTCAACGTCTTCGACCTTTAGGATAGTATCGCCTTCCTTAAGCTCCCCACCCTGACCCATATCGATGGCCTCCGTTTTATTAATTTGTACTTGTTTGATTATTATTCGGTGCTTTCTTAGACAAGAAAAAATTACTTAACTAAGGTACGATTTTGTTAATATTTCTAAGCAACACCCACATTTACTCACTCGTTTGTTTTTTGTCAATGAGTTTTGTCAATAAATTTTCAGCAAAAAAAAATGCACTTGCAACGCGCCAAATTTTAGCTACTATATCGCTATTTTTTAGCTAGAAGAGACTGGATTTTGTCTGCGGGACAAGATGCTTTTGGCACTGATTCAAGAAGTATTCATCGGTCATACCGGCAATAAAATCCCGCACTATTCCCGCGGCAGGGGTCCTTTCACTGTATTCCGGTTTCATCCCATCCAAGAACTCCATGAAAATATCGGAATTCTCATTTCCCGTTTGGAGGTCGCTAAAATACTTTTCAAACAACAATTCGAACATGAGCTTAATTTGATACGTCTGTTCCTTGATTTTCTTATTACTGTAAATATATTCTTCATTGAAATTCTTAAGCTGTCTCAGCGCCTCTCCCACTTCAATGCTAAAACTTACAGAGGATTTATCAAGGCTTTTTGCAACAAGGTCTTCTACGAGTGTATAGACTATGGTTCCGTTGGTATCACCCAAGATCCGCCTACATTCTTCCGGAAGATCTCCCCGATCTATTAATCGGAGCCGGATGGCGTCTTCGATATCACGACCTATGTAGCTTATGGTATCTGCCATTCTCACTACACATCCCTCAAGTGTCATAGGCCAAACATCCAGGGATAGATCTTCGCCTCTTCGAATCATTTCTTCGTCTAGTGTTTGAAAACTCTTGTTTTTCAGGGGTTCAAGGGCCTGATTATGCAACTCTCCATTGTGACAGAAAATCCCGTCAAGCACCTGCAAGCTCAGATTCCATCCTCGACCCTTCCTTTCGATGTCCTGCAGGAACCTGACGCTTTGTATATTATGCAGAAAACCACCTATATTGTGGGATTCACAGAGGGCGGAGAGAAGCTTTTCACCGTCATGCCCAAAGGGTGTATGCCCTATATCATGCCCCAATGCTATTGCCTCGATCAGGTCTTCGTTAAGCATCAGAAGGCGACCGACGGTCCTCGCAATCTTTGAAACGAGCTGCACATGCAGGACCCGGTGTGTAATATGATCATTTTTTATAAGGTAAAAGACCTGAGTTTTATCAATGTATCGGGAGTAAGCCAGGGAATGCAGTATGCGGTCTGCATCCACTGAAAAATTTTGCCTGTGACCCTGATTTATTTCTTCTTCTTCTCTTTTCCTTACTGCCTGACGGCTAAGACAGGCGAAAGGTGAAAGCCTGTCTTCCTCCATCACATCAAGATCGCTTCTGATCTTATATAACAATTCACTTTCATTCACCTGCCCGGGCCTCCTTACTTTTCATTGTCTTTAACATAGCTCTTTTTCAACTCGTTCCATATGTTTTTGCCTCTCTTTGAAATCACCTGACGCATCCGATCGGCTGTTTCCCTGGCTTCTTTTTCGAGTCGATGATCCACTGGGATTTGGTTACCCACCTTTTTGTATTTCCATCGCAGGAGAGCGCGTGTCAAACTAATCTCACCTTTCTCAACCGCCCTTTTGAGACTTTTCTTGATCTGTTCGTCCATTCTCTACACCCCAAAAATATAACAACTATTCACAATTATCCGACCAAATCCTCCAAGCGTGCCAGATTAAGGGACATTTTACGAGCCCATTAATTTTTGCTTGCAAAATAAAATCGCTATTGTTATATATTTTCGTTTACGAATTTTGTCGCAAACCTTTTTATTGCGGTTGGCAGAAAATAAGAGTTCGGATCACGGCCAACCATTCCAAGCTTGAGTTTAGCTTTAGGTTATCGAGTATTTAATATATCAAGATAGTGCAATAACCTCAAGGCTATACTCTGTATAATTCTCACGTTCAGGATATTGCCCCGGTGCCCTGTTTGCCTCAGGGTGCGAGTCATTCTGAACCGAGGAAAAACCGTGGCACTGAGATCCCAAAAGGTCTCGCAAAAAGGAGAATCTAATGGCAATCATTAACATGAAAGAACTTTTAGAGGCGGGCGTCCATTTTGGACACCAGACAAGGCGTTGGAACCCCAAGATGAAAGCCTATATATTTGGAGCTCGCAACGGTATTCATATTATTGACCTACAAAAAACGGTCAGGCTTTTAAAAATCACATACGATTTCATTGTCAAAATAGTGTCCGAAGGATACTCGGTCCTTTTCGTTGGGACAAAAAAGCAGGCCCATGACTCTGTTATCGAAGAAAGTGATCGATGCGGAATGTTCTGTGTAGTGAACCGTTGGCTTGGAGGCACATTAACCAATTTCCAGACCATTAGAAAGAGTGTTGCCCGACTCAAAGAGCTGGAAGCCATGAAGGCCGACGGTTCTATAAACCGTTACACGAAAAAAGAAATTATTAAGATGGAAAAGGAGCTATCCAACCTGGAAAAAAACCTGGGCGGTATCAAGGATATGGACGAACTTCCCGGAGCCCTTTTCGTGGTTGATCCAAAAAGAGAAAAAATAGCTGTCAGAGAGGCCAGAAAACTCGGAATCCCTGTGGTTGCTATCGCTGATACGAACTGCGATCCCGATGAAATAGACTTTATTGTCCCCGGAAATGATGACGCCATTAGAGCCATAAGACTGATATGTTCCAAAATGGCCGATGCATGTGTCGAAGGCCACAATCTTTCCGAGGAACGACTCAAGGCAGAGGCTGAATTGACTAAAAAACAGGAAGATGCCGAAGAGACAATATCCGCTTCTGAAGGAGATGAAAACGGGGGCCCTGAAGTCATAATCCTTCCAAAAAAGGAAGAAGCGGAAACAACCGATAATGATACGGCTTCTGCGCAAACAGCCATTGAAGAATGACGATCGAAGACCGGCAACTGAGCATTGAAAAGAATCAATTATCAGACTGATTCAATAATTACGTTATGTCATGTCTGTCATTGCGAGGAGCGAGATTCCTCGCCAGTCATTGCGAGTCTGACGAAAGAAGACGAAGCAATCTTTAACTTATAAACGTACAACGGAGGAAAACCCAAATTGGCAATTGCTACTTCGACAATAAAAAAGTTGAGAGAAAAGACCGGCGTCGGCATAATGGACTGTAAAACTGCCCTCCAAGAGTGCGGTGGAGATATCGGCAAAGCCATTGACCATCTGAGAAAGAAAGGAATCGCCACGGCCAAAAAACGTGGTGGCCGTGTCACTTCTCAAGGCCAGGTTCAATCTTACATACACGCCGGGGGTAAGATCGGCGTCCTTGTGGAAATAAATTGTGAAACGGACTTTACAGGCAAGACCGAAGATTTTAAAAATATGGTAAAAGATATAGCAATGCAGATCGCTGCAACCAGTCCCGTCGCCATTGACCGGTCAAGAGTGCCTGAAAATATGCTGGAAAAAGAAAAGGACATTTATATTACCCAAGCAAGAGACTCAGGAAAACCTGAAAAGATAATCGAAAAGATCGTTGAAGGAAAACTTCAGAAGTTTTTTGCTGAGGCCTGTCTTCTGGAACAGCCTTTTGTGAAAAACCCTGACATCACGGTTCAAGACCTGGTAAACGAAATGGTGGCCAAGACAGGAGAAAATATTGTAATTAGGCGATTTGTCCGGTTTCAACTCGGGGAAACCGATGAATGACATTTCTCCTAAATTCAATAGAATCCTGCTCAAATTGAGCGGAGAGGCCCTCACGGGTGATCAGACTTACGGGATCGATCCGGACATACTTGAAAGTGTGGCCTTCGAAATCTCCTCCATCCATAAACTCGGCGTGCAGGTGGCGATCGTGATTGGTGGAGGTAATATTTTCAGAGGGCTTCAGTCTGCAGCATATGGGATAAAACGTGCTGCGGCCGACCATATGGGAATGCTCGCGACCATCATTAACGCCCTTGCATTGGGTGAGTCCCTGCGGCGTTTAGGGTCAGAGACAAGAGTCATGACCGCCATAGACATGATCAGGATTGCCGAACCCTATATTAGGGAGCGAGCCACCAGCCACCTTTCCAAGAACCGTGTTGTTATATTCGGTGCGGGAACCGGGAATCCGTACTTTACTACTGATACTGCCGCAGCCCTCAGGGCTATAGAAATCGAGGCTGACGTCCTTTTAAAAGCGACAAGGGTTGACGGGGTATATGACGCTGACCCCGAATTAGCCCCTTCCGCAAAGCTATTCTCTGAACTGACCTACCGTGAGGTACTCGAAAGGAATTTGGAGGTCATGGACCTCACGAGTGTGTCCTTGGCAATGGGCCAAAAACTACCCATTATCGTCTTCAATCTGACGAAAAAGGGCAATATTACAAAAGTCATATCTGGAGAAAAGATAGGTACGTTAATTGCGGGGTAAGCATTCAGCAGTCATCAATTAGAAGTCAGCCCTGGGGGCTGGCCTAAGACAGACAGCTGATGAGGCTTTCATCATCCAGGTTATCATCAGGAGCAAAACCATGAAGGATGAAGTCCTTTCTGAACTACGTGAGAAAATGACTAAGACAGGTGAGGCCCTTAAAAAAGAATATAAGAGGATAAGGACCGGCCGAGCTTCCTCTGCGTTATTGGAAGGTATCAAGGTCGACTGCTACGAGAGTCAAATGCCGCTCGAACAGGTAGCTTCAATCTCTGTGCCCGAAAGCCGCCTCATCATAATTCAGCCATGGGATCTATCAATAATAAGCAGTATTGAAAAAAGTATCCTGAAATCCGAACTGGGTTTGACTCCTATTAATGACGGCAAAATCATCAGGATATCTATTCCTCCACTAACAGAAGAAAGGCGGAAAGAGTTGGCCAAACTGGCAAGAAAAATGGCTGAGGACAGCAAAATTGCCATCCGTAACCATAGACGGGAAGCAAATGAAATGTTCAAGGAGTTGAAAAATGAAAAAGAAATCTCAGAAGATGAGTTTCATAAGTCTCATGACGATGTGCAAAAGATAACGGATAAATTCATTAAGAAAATCGAGGAAATTACCGCCCAAAAAGAAAAGGAAATCATTGAATTCTAAAACAGTTCGGCGATTTTAGGAAATGCGGCCATGCCGCTTCAAATCAAAAAATGGTCTAAGCGACCAACCATCTCAACAGACCAGCCTAACAAATCTTAAACAATGTCCAATATTGATCTTACAAAATTACCGGAACATGTGGCCATAATCATGGATGGCAATGGCAGATGGGCCAAAAAGAGAGGTATGACGCGTGTCATGGGTCATCAACGGGGAGTAGAAGCGGTAAGAGAAATTGTCAGAACCAGCCGCGAGATTGGAATTAAATGGCTCACGCTTTATGCGTTCTCGGAAGAAAACTGGAAAAGACCAAAAAGTGAAACTATGGCCCTGATGAAACTTTTGAAGCGCTTTCTCAAAAGCGAGCTGAAGGAGATGCTGGAAAACGGAATACAGCTCCGAACCATTGGAAGAACAGACAAACTTCCAGAGGACACAAGGAAGTTCCTCCTTGACGCTATAGATAAAACCGCTTCCAACCGTAATATGGTTCTAACGCTCGCTCTCAGTTACGGCGGCAGACAGGAGATACTGGATACAATATTAAAAATTTCCAGGAAGGTTGAAAACGGATCCATAACTTCTGGGGATATTTCAGAAAAACTGGTCTCAGACTTGCTCTACACGGCAGATATGCCGGACCCCGACTTGCTAATCAGGACAAGCGGTGAAAACCGTATCAGCAACTTCCTTCTGTGGCAGATCGCATACAGTGAAATCTATGTCACGAACACCCTGTGGCCTGACTTTGATAAGGAAGAATACCTTGCGGCCATCCTGGATTTTCAGAAAAGGGAAAGAAGGTTTGGGGCTACCAGCAGTAGGGAGTAGGTAGTGAGGAGCTAATTTCAAAATGCACCTGAAACGATGGCTTACCGGAATAATTGCCTTACCGGTTTTGATCTATATAATCGGTTTCTGCCCCAGATGGATTTTTTATTTGCTGCTCTATCTTGTTTCCCTGGCCGGACTGACGGAATTTTACAGGATAACCACCCCTGATTTTCATAAAATTGGCAAGTGGGCCGGGCATTTACTTTCACTGCTGTTTTTCCTTTCCATATACAAAGGCAAGATCTATTTTTTGCCGGCAATCATTGCACTTTGGGCGTTTGTTCCCATGACACTTTTCATGTTAATCCCTCCTTCACAGGGGAGGCAATCAACAGGGGATCTCGGCAAAGCATTACTGGGACCGGTATATGTCAGCCTTCCCCTGGGAATGCTTATGATTATGGACAGATATCCACAAGGGAATATATGGATCTTTTTCCTTCTGTCTGTCATTTTTGCGGGTGACACCGGGGCCTTTTATTCCGGAAAACTTTTCGGAAAGCACAAGCTTCACAAAAGTATTAGCCCGAAAAAAACCTGGGAAGGCGCCATTGGCGGACTGCTGTGTAGCATTATCGCGGCATTCTGGTTCCTGAGGATACTGCGTATACATCAGGTCGATTTGGGCATACTGGCCCTTGTGATAGTCCTTTCAGTAACTGGACAAATAGGGGATCTGGCTGAATCCATGCTGAAGAGAAGTAGCGGTGTAAAAGATTCGAGTCAGATCCTCCCCGGACATGGAGGGATCCTGGATCGAATAGACGGACTGCTGTTTGCCATCCCGGTTCTTTATATGTACTTACATCTTTGTATAATGTAAAATCTAGGTATTATGAAGAAAATAGCCATATTAGGTTCGACCGGCTCCATAGGAGTCAATGCCCTAAAGGTAATTAAGGCCGGTCAGGAGAAATACCGTGTCATTGCGCTGGGCGCGGGAAAAAACCTTGAACTCCTCATAAAACAGATAGAAAGCGCCAGGCCAAAGGTGGTTGCAGTTTTGGATGAAAGCCTAGCATCGGATCTGATGAGCAGGTTCAGAAAAGATATCAGACCGGAGGTCTTTTTTGGCAGCGATGGATTTAAACACCTGGTCACTTTGAATGAAGTAGACACCGTTATCTCTGCTATGGCCGGCGCTGCCGGACTACTGCCCACCTATGAAGCTATAAGGGCAGGCAAGCACGTTGCCTTGGCAAACAAGGAGACGATGGTTATGGCCGGCCCCCTCGTAATGGAAGAAGCCAAAAGACAGAGAGTGCCGGTCCTTCCCATTGACAGCGAGCACAGTGCTATCCTTCAATCACTCCAGGGTCACCCTAGAGAAGATCTAAGGCGGGTAATTCTAACTGCGTCAGGTGGTCCCTTCTGGAAGTCATCCATAAAGGAAATGAGCAAGACAACGCCTGCCCAGGCCCTTAACCACCCTAACTGGAACATGGGTCCCAAGATAAGCATTGATTCCGCAACCATGATGAATAAGGGACTTGAGGCAATTGAAGCCAAATGGCTATTCGATCTTGAAATGGACCAGATCACCATCCTCATACACCCGCAGAGCATAGTGCATTCCATGGTGGAATACAGGGATGGGGCTATCATTGCACAATTAGGGATTCCTGACATGACGATACCTATTTCCTATGCCCTTTCCTTCCCCCATCATAATGAAAACCGGCTGCCCCCTTTGGCCCTTGATGAGATGGGAATGCTCTGTTTTGAAAAACCGGACATGAAGAAGTTCAGGTGCCTCGATCTGGCCCTTAAAGCAGCAAAAACCGGGGGAAGCATGCCCGCCGTCTTAAACGGAGCCAATGAAACCGCGGTTGAGTCTTTTTTGGCAGGCAAAATCAAATTTCTTGAGATCCCTGATATTATTGAAAAGACAATGGAAAAACACCGGCCATACGATATCGACAGTATTGAAACCGTCATGCAGGCCGACAAATGGGCACGGGATACCGCCCGCAGATTTTTAGGTGGTTGATCACTAAAATCTATCCCCTAATAACACAGCCCTTCGGCTTTGCCCAGGGCTATGAGCCTGTCGAATAGCAGGAGATGCCTTGATGCTGAACCAGGGGATTAGCGAAATGGTTGACAATAGCCAGCAAGCAGTAGACAGTAAAAATTAAAAAATGGACTTTTTTCTCTATTACATACTGCCTTTCATTTTAGTTCTTGGCGTTCTTGTTTTTTTTCACGAACTTGGGCATTTTCTTGTGGCCAAGTATTCCGGAGTGAAGGTTCTTAAATTCGCACTTGGTTTTGGCCCCAAGCTTGTGGGCAAAAAAATAGGGGACACAGAATACTCCATTCGTTATTTTCCGTTAGGGGGATTCGTCAAAATGCTGGGAGAAGACGAAAGCGATGAAGAGTCCAAAAACCTGCCCCCTGAGGAAGCAAAAAAATCCTTCGAAAACCAGTCTGTTTTTAAAAGAATGGCCATTGTTGCGGCAGGCCCCCTTTTCAATCTGATTCTGGCATTAATCTTATTCGCAGGCCTCTTTTTTATTTCAGGCCAACAGGTAATTATCCCAGAGATCGGACAGATTACGGAGGGCATGCCTGCCCATAAGGCAGGACTTCAAAAGGGAGACATTGTCATCTCCATTGAAGGAAAGGCCATTAATACTTGGTCGGAAATGAAGGATATCGTTCAACCCAGCGCTGGGAAACCCCTCAAAATTACTATTCAAAGGGGAGGCAGATTGCTCACCCATATTATTGTCCCAGAGGCGACAGTGGTCAAAAATATGTTCGGGCAAGAAACCAGGGCTGCCCTTATTGGAATCGTTTCTTCCGGAAAAGTTAAGAAAATTAAATTCGGCCCGTGGGAAGCAGCTAAAAAGGCCACAATAGAAACCTGGAAATGGGTAAAACTGACCTGTCTGGTCGTTGTGAAACTATTTCAGGGTGTCATACCGCTGAAGGAAGTTGGAGGCCCTATCCTGATTGGTCAAATGGCAGGCAAATTGGCTCAAGACAGTTTTGTCAATCTTATCCCCTTTATGGCCATTATCAGCGTCAATTTGGCTATATTGAATCTCT
>CAZUHR010000116.1:0-9337 GCA_964620335.1 uncultured Desulfobacteraceae bacterium | reverse complement strand
CTATTGCAGTTGTAGGGACATTTGACTCCAAGGGACAGGAACATCTATTCCTCAAAAAATGCATTGAGCGCAGAAATATTCCCACACTGACTATAAATGTGGGCACCAAGAGCCCATCCCCTTTTTCAGCTGATTTCGATTTGTACTCAAAAATCATTCAGGCCCGCGGTAGAGGTTCGTGGGACAGAGACGAAGCCATCCGGGCCGTGCTTTCAAAAGCACAGGTCCTTGTAAGGGAGCTGTATCGAAGAAATAGAATTTGCGGTATTATCTCGGCCGGGGGGGGAACCGGAACCCATATTGGGACAGGCATCATGCGCGTGCTTCCCATGGGTGTTCCCAAGGTCATGGTATCTACGGTGGCATCGCGGAATATGGAGGATGTTGTCGGGACAAGGGACATTACCATGATGCACAGTGTCGTAGATCTTCTGGGTGTCAACACTATCTCCGGGGGTGTTCTCTTTCGAGCGGCAGGTGCCATTTGCGGTATGGTTTTAAGCAGGTGGCGGCCAAAAAAGCAGAAAAAGCGAATAGCGCTGACAATGTTTGGGTTTATTACAGAGGGCGCGGAAAATATCAAAAAGGTCCTGGAGAAGATGGGCTATGAGGTGATCGCATTTCATGCCAATGGAACAGGAGGCACGGCCATGGAGCAACTGGCAGCCGAGGGATATTTTGACGCAATACTAGATCTCGCAACGCATGAACTTGCAGATGAATTGATGCAAGGATACTGCAAGGGGATGGGACCTGAAAGGCTGGGACCGATTCAGGGATACGGTTTGCCCCGGCTGGTAGTGCCGGGGGGACTCGATTGTGCGGTTCTGGAGTTTACCAGGGATAATGTACCGGAAAAATTCAATGATCGGAAGGTCTTTTTCTATGATTTTCGTTCGGCGGTAAGACTCAGCCTTGAGGAAACCGAGGTTTTGGCGGGGCAGTTGGCGGAAAAACTAAACCAAGATCCCTCCGGTATAAAAGTGCTGATTCCCAAAGGTGGCTGGTCTGAAGCGGACAAGGAAGACGGGCCATTACATGACCCTGAGATGATGGAAGTTTTCATCCGTAAACTCCAGCAGGATCTGTCCCAAAGGATCGAGATCAGGGGGATAGATCTTCATATTAATGATCCGGCCTTTGCACAGTTGGCCTCAGCAGTCATGAATGAGATGCTTCAAAATAAGGCATGAGAAAGGCAGAGGTGTTTTGATCCGAAAGATGCGTCCTTTCGAAGAATCCCATGCCTTCGCCTCGCATAATTAGGAAGTTAAGGGGCATGGGGGTCTCTTTTCGAAAGCCGTATAGGATGACGTTTTATGAAATGTTAATGAGGGCTCGGGTTTTTATATTGGACAGCCCCTGAAGTGACTCTTTGTCGTGGCCTTAGGCTTCAATATGTCCTCCTGGCCGGATGTTTGCGGGAATGGGGGCGTTCGACTCTTTCGGCAGGGGTTTGAATGCTATTTTTGAAAAGAGATCTCCATGGCCTATCCAACTATTATCTGGCGGGCTTTATTAACGGCTTGGCATGGCACTCTTCTTAAGTCCGCATCTACTCCTGAGGTGCAAGCGACCCTCCCTGCGGCCTGCTAGAACGGAAGGAAGTTGATACCCTTGGTCGATGGTTGCATGGCAGACCGCGATTCGGGCCGCGGTACAATACAGAGGAGCTTTGATCCGAGAGATGCGTCCTTTCGAAGAGTCCCATGCCATCGCCTTAAGGTTTGCGTCTCCATTATAGAGTAAAAGCAGGGACCCTCCAAACTTACAGCGGGCAAGCGCCATTAGAAATCTAAAGTCCTGTCCAGCTCTTGCTCGCTCAGGAGAAATACTTTGTTATGGGGGGGAAGCGGCTCCTCATAAAAGAACTTGGGTAGCCGATCATCTTTTTCGGTTAATCCTGCTTTGCGATTGAATTCGCGCTCAGCCTGAAGGATAAGTATACCCACATTATTCATATCCTCGTCACCCATGGATTTGCCGAGTCTGGCGGTCAGTGCTTTTAAAAAGGCGTCCTTGCCTTTGGGGTTTCGGAGACAGGAACTTGCGAAGAGACAGAGCCCGGTGCTGTCGATAAACGCCATATTCACCTGTGCATTCCTTGAAGCTTCCATTTGTCCTTCAGCCGTTAATGGGTCCAACTTTCCGCCCAGATAGATCCCAACCAGGTTTCCTGCTGTATGATCAGCTCCCATGGGAGATGTGGCATAGGTCACTCCATTCCCTTGCATGCCTCGCGGATCATAGGCGGCAATACTCTGATTTTTCACCACTGGAACACGAGGATGATTAAAATGTTTGCCCACGGCAGCCGGACCGTTTCCAAGTATTCTTCCGAAATTTGTTCCCTTAGCGATCTCCTCAAGCATATTTATGGCCGCTTGTTTGTCTCCGAATGGCCTATATCCCGAGTCCATGGCCACGGCGATGGCCACACCGGTGTTCATTGTGTCTACACCGATGTCATCGCAAAGAAAATCAAGCCTGGCAATGGTATCCAGATCGTCAATTCCGGTCATTCCCCCCATGGCCCAAATGGTTTCATATTCGAGGGCGCTGGTGACAAATTTTCCGTGCTTGTCAACAAATTCATTGGAACAACGAATGATACATTGGGAACATCCCGTATGAGTTGGGTTTCCGCCTCTTTTCTTTATTATTTCGGCCAGGACTTCTCCAGTTATTTTTTTCCAGCCTTCAAAGGTCCCTTCAGTCGCATTATAGCACGGAAAAGCTCCCAGAGAATTTATCGGAGCGATCAGGGATGCCGTACCGAGAGCAGGCAGGACCTGACCGCTGTTTGGATGCTCCCTTACTGCTTTGGCAAAAGCCTTTGCCGCTTCCTTAAATGCTTCTGGGTCTGAAATGACATCGGCATTATTTCCGCCTTGATCTACGACTATGGCTTTCAGTCCCTTTGATCCCATGACCGCCCCCAGTCCGCCCCGGCCTGCAGCCCTGCAAGGCCGGCCATCCACGTCAGAAGACTGAACCGATGCTGAGGCTAATTGGTACTCACCGGCAGGTCCAATACATAATACCGATGTCTTTTTGCCGTATGTGTTCAGAAGCTTCTCTACGAGGGCATAAGTGCGCATGCCCTTAAACTCTTGTGCGGCGATAAGGCTCGCTTCACCATCTTTGGTGATTCTGAGGATGCTCAGATTTCCATCAGATGACTGACCTTCAATAATGATTGCTTTGATACCTAATTTGCCCAATGCGGCACCGATAGTTCCCCCTGCATTGCTCTCTTTGATGCCGCCGGTCAGCGGGCTTTTAGCACCTATGGAGATCCTGCTAGTATTTACTAGCCTGGTTCCGGTCATGTATCCGATGGCAAAAATCAGCTTGTTTTGCGGACCCAGAGGATCACAACTGGGCGGCACCTCCCTGTTAATCATGATCGATGTTAGCCCTCTACCACCTAGTTCAGCATATTCGGTGCACACATCTTGAATTGCAATATTCTTGTTGGTCATATTGACCTTTACAAACTTCATATCTTCCTCCTTGAGTCTACTATTGAAAACTTAATAGTGTTATCTTCATAACCTTGGCGAATATTTATAAATATAAAAGGCCTTGCCATAATTTCGTTCTTATGCGAAATTTTTTAATGCCCCTTAAAGACTTTTCGATCAGACCTTAGAAAGATGTCTTGTAAAATGTCAAGTAGTAAAAAGGGACTAAGGAATTGATGACAGAGCTTGGACAGTTACTCGAAGATATAGTCCTTGGTGGCGGCATGCGGTAATTTACTTTTATATCTTTATTATTCATATTGGAATGTAAACTGTATATTGAGACTGAGGGGTTGAAAGTTCGATCCTTTTTTGGATGGGTTGCTTTTTTCTGTTGACAATTAGGAAACATAAGGATATTCAGTCAAAATGCATGAGGGAGAAATTCTGACGGTGCACATCAAAACAATTCTTTTAGGCTGATGCCGTTTTAATATCAGCATTTTAGGCGAATTCAACGGTCTTAATCAACACAGACTAATAGTTTCCCACCCTTTAGAATAAAGTGACACTGAATGCTCTTTGTTGCCCAGATAGATACAAAGAAACCCTCAGGAGCATTTTTACAGGAGCGTTGATCCCAAGGAAGTGTTAAGGGCTTTATCGGTAGGAATAGTTTTCATCTAGTAGTTTGCATTTCTCGAGGATTATAAGAAGGGGTTAATAACCGAGGGTGTTTTGAGGTATTGCTTTTGCTAATTTGAAAGGTCGATATGGGAGAAAAACATAAGAATAGGGTAAAGATTGAGGCCGAGCCGGAACCCATCGAAATAGACTGCTCAAAGGCGGCGGTTTTGGTGGTGGATATGCAGAATGCCTTTGTAAATAAAGGCGGTTATTTCGATCTGGTTGGCTATGATGTTTCCGCGGCTCAAAGAATTGTCGAGCCTTGTCAAAGGATAATCAATGCAGCGCGGGCGAAGGGCATCAAGATCATATACTTCCAGATGGGATACAGCCCGGATCTATCCGACAAGGGTCCGCCGGAGTCGCCATACGCATACAAGGCCAAGGTTCCAATCTTGTTAAGGGAGCGTCCCGAATTAAAGGACAAACTCTATATTTACGGCACATGGGGAGCCGAGATCATCGAGGAGTTGAAGCCTTGTAAGGAAGATATAGTGATTAAAAAGCAACGGTATGATGGATTTGTCGGAACAAACCTTGATCTCATTCTGAGGACCTTAGGCATAAAATACCTTGTCTTTGTCGGCATTGCGACCAATGTCTGTGTCGAGTCTACCCTGAGACGATCTTTCTTCCTGGATTATTTTCCCATACTTATTTCAGATGCTGTAAGCCAAAAGGGCCCAAGGACGATGCAGGAGGCAACGATCTGGAATGTACAATCTACTTTTGGCTGGGTAACGGATTCCATGAGGTTTATAAAGGCAATAGAGTAAGCTTGTAACATCAGAATTGTATTGATGGGGGCAGCTAAGACGATTCTAATAAGGATTGCGTCTTTGGAGCATTTACTCCTGTTTTTAGCTATATCTCAAAATGAGTAAATAATCGCTTTGAGATATTTGAAAGATGGATGCTCCATATCGATAATTTTAATACTGGAAGGAGGATACTGATGGCTGACAAGATATATGATGTGATTGTTGTCGGTGGGGGGCATCATGGGCTTATAACAGCTTGTTATCTGCAACGGGCCGGCATGAAGACGGGCATATTTGAATTAGCGTCCAAGTTAGGAGGGGCGGTGACGAGTGAAGGAGGGCCGTTACCAGGGTTTCGTTTAAATCCGGGGGCCAACTTTACTCGTTTTTATGGCCACCCCGCCTATAAGGATTTCAATTTGAGGGATAAGGGACTGGAATACATATTTCCTGACGAGAATGAAGCCATGATTTTTGACAATGACACCTGTCTAATAGGTTACTCAGCCTATAAAGTGGTTGACCCTCTTACGGGCAAGACAGAGCTGTCTAATGAGAACTTACAAAAAACTCTTAATGAAATACGCCGATTTTCAAAGAAAGATGCGGATACGGCTGAGGAATTATTCCGCAGATATGTGAAGAAATGGAAATCAGCCATGGGAAAGTACCGTTTCAATCCTCCTGTTCCGTGGGGAAAGAAGAACGACCTGGAGAAATTGTGTGACGATCCCAAGGATGGCTTTGATCCCATATATCAGTTTATGACCAGCCAACAGTTGGCCTACGAACTTTTTGAGAGCGAAGAGCTGCGGACTCTTTTTATTAGGGCATCCATGACCTCTTTTGGAGGTGCGCCGGATGATGTGATCGGGCTGCACGGTTTAGTACACTCCATTGGTTTGGTGCTTTCATGGGAGCCTGCAGCCATTGCCAAAGGTGGCAGTCAGAGTGTAACGGATGCACTGCAAGAGGCCTACACAGAGATGGGTGGAGAGTTTTCTGTTCGCAGCGAGGTGGTCAAGCTTCTGATTGATAATGGGAAGGCAAAGGGGATTCGTTTAAAGGACGGGACGGAGATAGGAGCCAAGAGTCTTGTGGTCAGCAACTTGAGCGCCCTTCAGACGATCCAGCTTATTGGTGAAGAGAATCTTGATTCCAAGATTGTAAGCAGGGTCAAGAATATCAGATATAACAGGCATCAAGTGGTATGGGCACTGGTTGCGATGCACGAGCTGCCGCAATATAAAGCGGCCTCATTTAACCCGGATTGCGGGCCTCAACCCAGGCTCTACATGGGTCCGAGGAATGCGGACTATATGGCGAACCAATACCTTTCCGAGATACTTGTAAATGGAATCAGCAGCAAACTTTTCATGTTTTTGGGGCCTGACACTATTTGGGACAGTTCCAGAGCACCTGAAGGCAAGCATATGATCGGGGTTGAGGAATTTGCCGCGCCCACGAGGTTTTTTTCTGCGAGCAGGTGGCAGGAGCTGAGGAACGAGTTTGAGAGAGCCATTATTGATCAATGGCAGATATATGCTCCCAACATGACCAGGGATAATATTATCGGCTGTCGGGTTATCACGCCCTATGATGTTGAATTGCGCCGCCCGAACATGCATCAAGGCTCCATCGCCTGCGGGGATATGATTGTTTCGCAGATGGACCGATTCCGGCCGACCCCGGAGCTGTCCAATTATAAAACACCAATAGACAATTTTTATCTCTGCTCCTCTGCTGCTCACAATGGAGTGGGGACCGGGAGAGGGTGCTCTTACAACTGTTACCAGGTGATCCGTAAGGACTTTGGCCTGGATAAGTAACATCTTTATTGATAGCGTCAGCACTCCTGCCGGAGGGTGGACAGGCGCTAAGCTATCAGCAATCAATAAAAGGATGAAATCATGAAGATCACAGTATTTAATGGAAGTCCCAGAGGAAAAAAAGGCACGACTAACGTCATGGTAGAGGAATTCCTGGCCGGAGCATCAGAAGCCGGTGCCGAGGTTGAGAACATATTTCTAGTTGAAAAGGATGTAAACTACTGCCTAGGTTGTGTCACCTGTTGGGTAAAGACACCGGGAAAATGTGTGCAAAAGGATGATATGGAGGAATTGATTGGAAAATTTATGGGCTCGGATGTTTCCGTTTTGGCAACACCCGTTCATATAGACAACGTGTCGGGCATTATGAAAAATTTCCTTGATCGCCTTTTCCCAATCCGTATGCCCCACTTCGAGCTGGACAGCCATGGAGAAACCCGCCACGTAAGCAGGCACGAGCACTACCCCAAACTCATGATGATCTCAAGCTGCGGCTACCCTGAACAGAGCCAATTCCAGGTGATACGCCTCTGGCTTAAAAGGTTTTCAAGAAATTTCAATATGAAGGTCGTCGGGGAGATCTACCGCAGCTGGGGCTGGCTCTTGAAATCAAAAGATGCCCAGTTAGAGCCGAAGATAGAGGCTTATAAAGATCTATTAAAAAAGGCAGGTCGTGAAGTCGTCGAGAATCTAAAACTGTCGGAAGAAACCACCGCCCAACTGGAAGAGCCGATCCTGCCGAAGGAAATGCATCTGGAGATTTCGAATAAGAGGTGGGACCAGGCAATCAAACTTGGCAAAAAGATATGGATGCCGAAAGAATAGGAGGAAAAACATTGGGCAGACTAAAGGACAAAGTGGCCATTGTGACGGGAGGCGCGAGGGGCTTAGGTAAGACTTTTTGTTTGGCCCTGGCAGAAGAGAAAGCGAAGGTCGTCGTGGCCGATATTTTGGAAGATGAAGCCGAGCTGACAGCTCAGGAGATCCGGTCAAAAGGGGGCTCCAGTATTGCCCTTAGGGTTGATATTACCTCTGAACAAGACACCCTCCGCATGGCTGAAGAGACAGTGAGGGTCTTTGGTGGAATTGATATCTTAATCAACAACGCCGCCCTGGTTTATGGGATCACCCGGAAACCCTTCACTGAAATCCCAATTGAGGAGTGGGACAGGCTAATGACCGTCAACCTAAAAGGCCCGTTTCTTTGTTGCAGGGCCGTATTTCCGCATATGAAGAAACAGGGAAAAGGAAAAATCATCAGCCTTTCCTCGGAAACGGCTTTTACCGGGTCCCGTTATTTTGTGCATTATGTGACATCGAAGGGCGGCATCATCAGCTTCACTCGGTCTCTAGCCGCTGAACTGGGCCAATATGGCATCTGCGTCAATTCTGTAGCTCCAGGTTTTACGGACAGTGAGGCGAGCAGAAGTGTCACAGATGATATTTCAAAATATGACGTAAGCCTTACGCCTTTGAGACGTCTGGAACAACCCTATGACCTGGTTGGAGCGATCCTGTTTCTTGCGAGCGAAGAAAGTGATTTCATCACAGGTCAAACGCTTGTCGTTGATGGAGGTCGATACATGCATTAGAACCCTAATTTAGCAAAAATGCTCAACTGGGAGCTTTCTCATTGGACTTTAACTCAATTAGGGTAGAGGTGCTTGATAGAAGTTATTCATACCTTGAACAAACCTGCAATGGAATGGAAAAATGGATACTTTGGAGTCATTGGATATTCACTTGAAAAACAGAGCCCGGGAGCTGGAAGGACTAAAAGCCGAAGGACATAAGATTATCGGCTATTACCCGGGCGGATATGTGCCCGAGGAAATCATCCTGTCCTGTGGTGCGATACCGGTCGGTCTCCATCGGGGCGGGGAGCACGAACCGGTCCTGATCGCCGGGGCATACCTTCCCCGCTGGATTGACACCTTTTGTCGTTCTCAGATTGGTTTCAAGGTCTTGGGTGGCGAGCCCACCTATGATTTGATCGACCTGTTTGTGGTCCCTGTAACCGACAATAATGTCAGGATAATGGCCGATGCCTGGGAATTTTACCGTCTCGGGGAGATATTTAAGTTTGGTGTTCCGCATCGCAAAACAGAACGGGCATTGAACTATTATCTCCACGGCATTCATGCTTTCAAGGAGAAAATGGAAAGCCTGTCAGGGGGAAAGGCCACTGAAGAAAGCCTAAATGAGGCCATTGTGCTCTGTAACAGGGAAAGGGAGCTTTTCAGGAAAATCAGTTTAATGAGAAAGAGCGGGTCTTTATCTCTAACCGGGAAAGATTTCATCAGGCTGCTTCATGCCTCCTTGTGGCTGGATAAGAGAGCCATGGTCGAGACGCTTGAATCACTGATCAGGGAAATAGAGAGCCAGGAAATTCAGCCAAGGTTCGGACCCAGGATTCTGCTTACAGGTTCCACTCTGGCTTACGGAGACGGCAAAATCATAAACCTGGTGGAAGAGGCCGGCGGTAAGGTAGTCATTGAACATTTTGCCGAAGGCCTCAGATACTACTGGGACGATGTCGCACTTGATGGTAACCCTATGGAGGCATTGGCCGAAGCCTACTTCCAGCGGCGAA